>CAZMFY010000011.1:15696-21988 GCA_964565635.1 uncultured Oscillospiraceae bacterium | reverse complement strand
ATAACTGCGGTACCGCCGCCAGGCTGTTCTCCGCCATGAGCCGGGCCCGGATCAACGTCCGGATGATCGATCAGGGCTCCAGCGAGCTGAGCATTATCGTAGGCGTGAACGACAGCGATTTTGAAGCGACGATTCACGCGATCTATCATGAATTTGTAGGGTGAGATTTCGACGACCGCCGGTGGTGAGATTTCGACGACCGCCAGTGGCGGAAATCTCGTCGAAATCTCACAGAGCCCGCACAGAGCGGTCTCTCCAGTGGAGAGCCGCGACAATGCGGGCGACCGGACGGGCGATTCCGGTGATCGACTGAACAGCAGGAGGGCAGCATGAAGGTTCTTGTCACAGGGTATAACGGACAGCTGGGCTGGGACGTGATTCGCCTGCTGGAGCAGCGGGGCGTTCCCTGCCGCGGGGTGGATATCGAGGATTTCGATCTGACGGACGGCGCCGCGGTACGGGCGTATGTGGAAGATTATCAGCCCGACGTCATCGTGCACTGCGCGGCGTATACTGCTGTGGACAAGGCGGAAAGCCAGCCGGAAGTCTGCGCCGCGGTGAACGGGGACGGGACCATGAACATGGTACGGGCAGCCCTGGCCGTGGGCGCGAAACTGGTCTACATCTCTACGGATTACGTGTTTTCCGGAGAAGGGGATGAACCCTGGACGGAGGAATCGCCCTATAACCCGAGAAACGTTTACGGCCTGAGCAAGCTGCAGGGAGAAATGGCGGTCCGTGCCATGATGAAACGGTATTTCCTGCTGCGGACCAGCTGGGTTTTCGGCCTGCACGGAAGGAATTTCGTTCGCACCATGATCCAGCTGGGCCGGGAGCGGCCGGAGGTTCGGGTGGTGGACGATCAGATCGGCGCGCCCACCTATACGGCAGATCTGGCCCGGGTCATCTGCGACCTGATTCCCACGGAAAAATACGGCATCTATCACGTATGCAACGAGGGAGCCATGTCCTGGGCAAAGTTCGCGGACATGATCATGGACAAGAAGGGGCTGCGCTGCCGGGTGATTCCGGTGACCACGGAGGAATATCCCACGCCGGCGCGGCGTCCGCATAATTCCCGGATGTCCATGGAGAAACTGAAGCAGAGCGGGATTGCCCCCATGCCTGCCATCGAGGACGCCCTGGACCGGTATCTGCTGGAAATGGAGCGGGAAGTCTGACAGGAAGAGGTTTACAGGAGCCGAAAGGCTCCTGTTTTCAGGATTAGAGCGATGAAGAAACTCGCATGGATCGCTGCCCTTGTCTTTTTGCTGGACCGGGGAAGCAAGCTGCTTTGGAACCGGATTCCGGAGACGGGAATCACCTTGATCCCGGGAGTGCTGGGCCTGACCAGGGCGCGGAACACGGGCGTGGCCTTTTCCCTTTTCAGCGGGAGGCCCTGGCTGCTGGCGGTTCTGAGCATTGGAATCCTGGCCGGCGCCTTTTTTTACCTGCGGGGAAAGCGGCTTTCGGGGCTGACGCGGGTGGGACTGATGATGATGCTGGGCGGAGCGCTTGGGAATCTGTGGGACCGGCTGTTTCTGGGATATGTGCCGGACATGATCGAGTTTCTGTTTGTCCGGTTTGCGGTATTCAACCTCGCGGACGCGGGACTGGTCACGGGGTGCGCGCTGGTGATGCTGGCCCTGCTGCGGAAGGAGAAGGAATAGACGGATGGCGGATACGGTATACCGGGTCATGGGGGACGGCCGGCGGGCGGACGTGATTCTCAGCGAAGCTACGGACCTGACCCGAAGCCGCGTGGCCGGGCTGATGGCGGAAGGCGCCTGTCTGCTGTCCGGGAAGGTCTGCGCGAAGGCGGGGACGAAGGCCGCTCCAGGGCAGGAGCTGGTGCTGACAGTGCCGGAACCCCGGCCCGCCGCGCCAGAGGCGGAGGATCTTCCCCTGGAAATCCTGTATCAGGACCGGCATCTGGCGGTGGTGATCAAGCCCCGGGGAATGGTGACTCATCCCGCGGCGGGGCATGACTCGGGAACGCTGGTGAACGCGCTGATGCACCATCTGGATTCCCTGGGAGGCATCGGCGGAGAACTGCGTCCCGGCATCGTGCACAGGCTGGACAAGGATACCTCCGGGCTGATGCTGGTAGCCAAAGACGATGAAAGCCAGCTGGCGCTGAGCAGAATGCTGGCGGAGCGAAGCATCGAAAAGCACTACCGGGCGCTGGTGGAAGGCCAGATGAAGGAGCCGGCGGGCCGGGTGGAGCTGCCCATCGATCGAAGCAAAAAGGATCGGAAGAAGATGGCGGTGGATCCGGAGGGCCGGGAAGCGGTCACCGAATGGCAGGTGCTGGCGGAAGGCCGGGGATGCACCCTGCTGGACGTGCATATCCTGACAGGCCGAACCCATCAGATCCGTGTACACATGAAGGCGCTGGGGCATCCCGTATGCGGGGATCCCCTGTACGGATGGGAACGGGGCGTTAAGGTGCCCTGCCTGATGCTGCATGCCTATTCCCTGCGGTTTAACCATCCCGTCACGGGAGAAGAAATGACTTTCACGGCGCCGCTGCCCGAAGACTTCCGGAAGGGACTGCGGGCGAACGGGGTTTTGCTGCCAGAAGACGGTTCGGCTGCGTATAAACCGACGAATCAGTAAGCAAGGAGGAGTTTATCGTGGGTGTTTTTTCAAAATATCATCGGTTCCGGGAAGCGGGGGAACAGGCCAATGTGACGAATGTGGAGCGGTTCGGAGAACCGGTCCGGTCCCTGTTTGTCCGTTCCAAAGTCTTATCCCTGCATCAGCATACGGACATCGTGGACGAACGGGAGCAGGTGGTTTATCATGCCAGCACCAAATTTCCCTCCATCCATGATAAGACGGATATCGTAGACGCGGATGGAAAGCACGTTTCCCATATCGAGCGGAAACTGCTGACCCTGCACGAAAGGCATTTTGTGACCATGGCGGACGGGAAAAGCTTCGAGGTTTCCAACGAGCTGTGGCATCTCGTAAAGGATGTGACGAACATCGAAGGCCTGGGCTGGCAGCTGCTGGGCAACATTGCCGGACTGAATTTCCAGCTGTATGACGGGGCAGGGAAGATCATCGCGGTGATCGCCCAGAAGATGTTTTCCATCCACGATAAATACAGCGTGGATATTTACCAGCCGGAGCTGGAGCCCATCGTAATTACCATTCTGATTACCCTGAAGCACATGATGCGGGATCGGGAGGCAGCAGCCTCCGTGTCCTCTTCCTCCGGTTCCTCCTCCGGCAGCAACTGAGGCCGCCGTCTCAGGATAGGCGCGCAGGGAAAAATCTGTGCATACGAAACAGGGGCAGGACTGCTGTCAGTCCGGCCCCTTGATAATATACGACAGGTGCGGGAGAAACTTATATCTCTTTCAGCCGCAGGGCCAGGGTAGTGTAGCGGCGGATTTCGTGATCATTCTGCACCATGGCCTGGATGACCCCTTCCGTGCCCACCAGCACCACCAGGGACCGGGCCCGGGTGACGGCGGTATAGAAAAGATTCCGGGTGAGCAGCATGGGCGGCCCGCCGGTGACGGGCATGACCACCACTGGAAATTCACTGCCCTGGCTTTTATGAACGGAGAGACAGTAGGCCAGGCTCAGATCCTCCAGATCGGCGGTTTCGTACACCACATCCCGGTCCTCGTCGAAGCGGACCGTCAGGGTATGCTCCCCAGGATCCACCTGCAGGATGAATCCGATATCGCCGTTGAAGATGCCGCTGCCGTCCTCCCATCCCTTGTCGGTGCTTCGGTGCCAGACCAGATCATAGTTATTCCGGGTCTGAATGACCTTATCCCCCAGGCGAAAGACCGTTTCTCCCCAGGTGATCTGCGGAATGGACCGGGCCGGTGGATTCAGGGCCTCCTGCAGCAGCAGGTTCAGGTTCTGAACGCCGCATTCCCCCTTTTTGGCGGGGGCGAGCACCTGAATGTTCCGGACGGCCTGACGAACCGCCTCCTGCGGATCGTACCCAAGATATCCGGGCAGGCGGCTTCGCACCAGGGATACGATGTCTGCCGCCGCTTCCCGCAGCAGCGGCTTGCGTTCAAAGAAGAAATCCGTGCCCTTTCCGTTCAGGAGGGGCATTTTTCCGCTGTTGATCAGGTGCGCGTTCAGGACGATATGACTCTGTTCGCTCTGGCGGTAGATATCGGTCAGACGGACGCAGGGTACGCTGCCGCTGTCAAGAATGTCGCCCAGCACGTTGCCGGGGCCGACGGAGGGCAGCTGATCCGCGTCCCCTACGAGAATCAGGCGGGTTCCCGGGGCGATGGCCCGCAGCAGCGCCTTCATCAGGGGAAGATCGATCATGGAGGCTTCATCCGCGATCACGCAGTCCGCTTCCAGGGGATTGTCCACCCCCCGGGTAAAGGCCTTTTCCTCCCCACTGTATTCCAGCAGCCGGTGGATCGTCCTGGCCTCCGCGCCCGTGGCTTCCGTCATGCGTTTAGCGGCCCGTCCGGTAGGCGCGCACAGAAGGACAACCTGCTCCCGGGAAAGAAGGGAAAGAATACAGTTGATAATGGTTGTTTTTCCGGTGCCCGGGCCGCCGGTAATGACAAAAACACCGGCTTCCAGGGCCTGGAGAATGGCCTCCCGCTGGCGGGGAGAGAAGGAAATCTGGTGTTCATGTTCAAAACGGCTGATTTCCCGGTTCGCCCGGGGCCAGGTTCCCGGCCGGACGGCACCGATCAGGGATCGCAGCCGGAGCGCGACCTCGGATTCCGCCCGATAGGTTTCCGGCAGATAGAACCGGCGGGTGTTTCCGTCCTCATCCATTTCCGCCACCAGCTCCCGGTTCAGCAGCAGCCCGGTGGCTACCTGGGCGCAGATTTCCCCGGGAATGCGCAGCAGCTCCGCGGCCTGCCCGGTAAGAACTTCTTCCGGCAGGAAGCAATGGCCGGACGCGGCGGCGGCTTCCCGCAGCAGATATTTCAGGGCGCAGCGAACCCGGCTTCCTCCGTCCAGGGCGGTGCCCAGGGCGATTCCGATCCGGTCGGCGGTTCGGAAGCCGACGCCTTCCAGATCATCACAGAGCCGATAGGGGTCCGTCTGAATGACGGCTTTAGTGCTCTCTCCGTAATACTGAGCGATCCGGATGGCCAGTGGCGCGGGGATCCCGTAGGACTGCAGAAAAATAATGGCCTGGCGGGTTCCCTGCTGGGCCGCGAAGCTTTCGGCAATCATGGCGGCGCGCTTTTTACCGATGCCTGAGAGCTCCGTTAGCCGGTGGGGATGCTCCGAAAGCACGGAGAGGGTTTCCTCTCCGAAATGCGCTACGATCTGGTGAGCGGTGGTGGGGCCGATCCCCCGGATGGCGCCGCCGGCCAGATACCGCTCGATGCCCAGCAGCGTAGTGGGTGCCTGAATTTCAAAGGAGGAGGCTTTAAACTGCCGGCCATAGGATTTATGCTCTGTCCATTCGCCCGAAAAGAGGGCCTGCTCCCCGGGATTCAGCTCCGGCAGGGAGCCTACCACGGTGACTTCACTGCGGCCGACGCGGACGGACAGCACGGAATAACCGTTCTCCTCGTTGCGGTAAACGGTTCCCAGAATACTGGCTTCCAGCTGCTCCATGGGATGACCCCTCCTTTGCAGGGAGCAGTGTACCATAAAAAACGGGGATTGTCATGGCCGAAAAGCTTTGTTATAATGAAAGATGATTTTTCGGAGAGGAAGTGGATTTCGGATGGATCTTCTGAAGACGCTTTTGGCATATATGGCCACCACGCTGATGGTGGCGGTGGAAAGTACGTCTACGCCTGCGGTGACCCCGGTCCCCACCCCCGCGCCGACCCCGGAAACGGCGATTGTGGAGACGGTTACCGTGACTCCCGCCATGGCAGAAGAATCCGCTGTGCCGACCGTATCGGTGCCGCCGGTGCCGGTTCCCACGATTACGCCGAACATGAAGGGATATCATAACCTGGCGCAGGGAGACAGGGGTGAGGATGTAAAAAAACTGCAGGAACGGCTGATTGAGCTGGGCTATCTGCCGGAGGGCTCCGCGGACGGGGCCTACGGCGGGCAGACCCGGAACGCGGTGCGCCGGTTCCAGTATTATAACGGGCTGACGGTGGACGGCATCGCAGGAAGAACAACACAGACCAACCTGTTTGAAAACCCGGAGGCGGCCCCCTATCCGACGGCGGAGCCCACGGCGGAACCGACGGAGACGACGGAACCCGCGGCGGAAACGGCCGAGACGGACGAAGCGGAGCCCGCGGCGGAAACGGCCGAGACGGACGAGGCGGAGCCCGCGGCGGAAGCGGCCGAGACGGATGAAGCGGAG
>CAZMFY010000011.1:0-15596 GCA_964565635.1 uncultured Oscillospiraceae bacterium | reverse complement strand
GCCGAGACGGATGAAGCGGAGCCCGCGGTAGAGAAGACAGAGACAGAAGAAGCGGAGCCTGTGGTGGAAACGGCCGAGACGGATGAAGCGGCACCTGCGGTAGAGAAGACAGAGACAGAAGAAGCGGAGCCTGTGGCGGAAACGGCTGAGACGGACGAAGCGGAACCCGCGGTAGAGAAGACAGAGACAGAAGAAGCGGAGCCCGCGGCGGAAGCGGCCGAGACGGACGAAGCGGAACCCGCGGCGGAAACGGAAACCGAATCCGAAACGGAACAGGAAGAAACGGACGAGGTCATGACGGAGCCGGAAGAGCCGCTGGAGGAAGTGAATCTGGACGCGGAGGAAACGACGGCCCCGCCGGTTTCTGCGGAGCCGGAGCCGGCTTATGAGGATCTGGCGGGCTGGATCGTACTGAATGAGAGCGGGGCTCCGATGCAGTGGACGGAGCTGGCCGATGGGGTGCCGGTGGTGCGGTCTCCCCGGATGCAGCGGGCGGAGGAAGACATCCGGGTTAGTCTGGATGATCTGTGCAAGAGCGTCGAGGGCTGGGTTCTGACGGAGGAAGAGCACAGCCTGGTGCTGGAAGCGCAGGGATTTACCCTGGCCATGCTGCGGGAGGAAGCGGGGCCGGCTTCTATGGTGGACGGGCTGGAAATGGTGACGGGGGCATATGATTTCTCCTTTGAAGAGGGACACTTCATTCGGGTGGATTTCCTGGCCCGGGCGCTGGACGGAAGCTGGGCCTGGGATCAGGAGGAGGAAACCCTGATGCTTCGGATTCCTGAGAAGGATTCTTCCTATTTCGACTGAATTCCGGCAGATTTTTCATCTTTCCCCCGCCGGGAAGATCTTGCGTCAAGCCGTAAAATAAGGTATGATGGCTTTACCCGGAAGAGAAAGTGAGGTGCATCCGGATGAAGACGGTATTGATCAGATTGAGCCTGGTGGAGAACGTAAACAAGTTTGTAAACATTGTGGGACGGTACCCCTTCGACATGGATCTGAGGGCTGGGCGCCATGTGGTGGACGCCAAGTCCATCCTGGGGATTTTTTCCCTGGACCTGAGCAGGCCGATCGCGCTTGAGATTTACAGCAATGACTGCGATGAACTGCTGAAGGAGATTCAACCCTTCGTTGTAACGGAAGAGGAATAAAAACCGTACATTAAGCCGGGCAAATTTGTAAAATTGCCAGAAAAAGACGAACTTTCCCACGGGAATTCACTTGCAATATTCGAAATATTGGGTTACAATAGCCTTCGACTGCAGCAGCCGGGGGCTGTTTTTTTGTGCCGCACCCACAGGCGGATCCTGCAGAGGACTTTCTTTTGCACGGGAATGGATGACAGGAGGACAACGGGATGGATAAGTTTCGCCGGAATGAACGAATGAGCGCGATGATCAAGATGCTTTCGGCCGAGCCGGGGAGGATGATCTCCCTGAACCGGTTCTGTGAGCTTTTTGGCGCGGCGAAATCCACCGTCAGCGAAGACCTGGACGCCCTGCGGAAGGTTACCCGGGAATTCGATCTGGGGGAGATTGAGACGGTCATCGGCGCTGCCGGCGGCGTGGTCTATCATCCCAGAACCAGGCGGGAGGCTTCCTTTCAGTATATTCAGGAGCTGTGCCTCCGGCTCAGCGGCACGGAGCGGCTGCTGCCGGGAGATTTTCTGTATTACTCCGATATTCTGTGCACCCCGGAGATCGTCAGCCGGATGGGAGAAATCCTGGCTACGGAATTTGAGGCGGAGAAAGCTGACTTTGTCCTGACGATGGAGACCAAGGGCATCCCTGTGGCTTTTGCCACGGCGCACGCCCTGGGCATTCCCCTGGTCATTGCCCGCCACAGCTCCAAGGTTTATGAGGGTTCCGCCGTGAACATCAACTATGTATCCGGCTCCGGCAGCATTGAAACCATGAGCCTGAGCCGCCGGGCCGTCAAGGGCCATCAGCGGGCGCTGATCGTGGACGATTTCCTCCGCGGCGGAGGTACGGCCCGGGGGATGGTGGAGTTGATGCGGGAATTTGACGTATCTGTGGCAGGAATGGCTTTCGTCATGGCAACGCTGAGCTCCGAGAAGAAGCGGATCACGGGAGAAAAGAGCCTGATGACCCTGGAGGTAACGGGTGGAGAACGGCCGGAGGCTATCGTCCGCCCCGCCTCCTGGCTGGCGGAGTAGTTTGCATTCCGAAATCGGATGTGATACAATAAAAGTTGGTTTTCCGATATCTTTTATGGAAGGGGAGGGCGCCTTGTATCAGATGTCACCGCCGCAGCCGGTGCCGCCGGTGCCGCAGCGGCCGGAGGAACCGCGCCGACTGAGCGTAGGGCAGATTGCGCTGATCATTGCCGTGATCGGGTTTGCGGTCTGGTATCTGGTGACCGCGCTGACGCCGGAAGCGGAACCCTACGGGGTGATCGGCGCCGGGACTCTGGGAACCAGATATTCCGGGGACTGTCTGCTGGTGCGGGATGAGACGCCCTATGACGCGGAAGGTCTGACCAGCATTGAATACATCGCGGAGGAAGGCGCCACCGTTTATCGGGGAACAACCATATGCAACGTATATTCTTCCGGATTCAGCACCCGGGAAATGGAGACGCTGCAGGATTACCGGGATCAGATCAAGGAATATCAGCTGAAGCTGCTGAAGGCCGAGGTGGCCACGGACGCCCGCATGGAAAAGCTGGAAAGTGAAGTCATGACCAGAGCCCGGGAAGTCCGGGCCATCGTGAGCGGCGCCAGAGGCAATATGAACAATCAGGAGAGCCTGCTCAAATCGGCGATTACCGCCCGGCAGAGCTATCTGAAGCAGAAATATAACGACGACCAGCGGATGACCCGGCTCTACGATGACGAACAGAGCCAGCTCCAGCGCATCAATTCCTGGACGAAGCAGTACGCCGCCATGAGCGAAAGTGTCGTCAGCTTTTATTCCGACGGGTACGAGTACGGGCTGACGGTGAATAACTACGATCAGTTCACGCCTGCCCAGGTGCGGAGCATGATGAACGGAAATCTGCCGGAGAACAGTGCCCTGCAGAAAGGCCGGACCACCATTTATCGAATGATCAGGGACGGATACTGGTACGTGCTGATGATGGTCCGGGGCAGCAACTGGAATCCGGTGGAAGGCGCCAGTTATGAGCTGAAGCTGGAAAGCTTCAAGGATACGACCGTACAGGCTACGGTGCAGTCCTTTACCCGCAGCGGCGGGGATATGGTGGTGCGGCTGGCCGTTCAGGCGCCCGTACAGCCGATTCTGTATATCCGCACCTGTACCGGAGAGCTGGGAGACAACGTATCCACCCTGACGGTGCCCGCCCGGGCGCTGTATACCCAGGATAACATGGTGGGGGTTGTGGTGGTGGACGGCCAGTATCAGACCTTCATTCCCGTCAACGTGCTGGACAGACGGGATGGGACGGTGTTTATCTCCGCCATTCAGCAGGGCGTATTGGCGGAAGGCCAGACGGTCCGGCTGTTTTAAAAGGACCGGGACGGTCCCGGCGGAAGGCCGGCGCCGGTTCAATTCCGGCGGCAGACCGATCTTCGAAAGGAGACAGATTTTACGATGGCATTCAGTGACCTGCAGGCGCGAATCAGAAGTTTCTTCTCCGGCAGGGGAGAAACCAGTTCCCGCCGGCCGGATGGAGGAACCAGCTGCTACAGGCCTGTTCAGCGCCGGGACAGACAGGAGGAGAAAATTGCCCAGGAGAAGGCAGCGGAATATGCTGCCGGCCAGACGCCGCCGGCCTATGCGCATACCGGTTTTACCGGCATGAATCCCCCCTCGGCGGATCCGATCCAGGCGGCTTACTCTCCGGATCCCTATGGATACGGAGCAGCACAGGCGGCGAGACAGGAGACCTGGGGCGGATACGGACTGCAGACGGAGCAGGCCCCGGCATTCGGCGGGTATACCACGACGACGGGAAATGCCATGCCGGATAACATCTCCTATATGCCAGGGACCTATGCGCCGGAATCGGGCAGCAGCTATACCCATGTAGAGCACATTCTGGCGATTACGTCTCTGCGGAGCTGCTATGAGGCAATCGAGTGCATGAAGAACGGGGAAACCCTGATCGTAACGCTGGACGTGCTGGGCAGCGAGGGAGAGAGCATTCGCTGTCAGGATATGCTGGCGGGAGCGGCCTTCACCCTGCGCTGCACGGTACGTAATCTGTCCAGCCTTGGCGTAATTATTATCGCGCCGGAAGGAGTAAAGCTATTGCCGGAGCAGCGGCGGACCACCTTCGGTCCGGGCGCGGGATACACCGGAGCGACACAGCCGCTGCAGGAGACGGAGCAGCCCAGGCGGGAGCGGCGGGTCAGCCAGAATCCCATGGGGTGGAACAATTCGGAAACGTCAGGATATACAGGATATAATCCCTACACAGGCAGCATGCCTGCCGCCGCCGGCGCCTACGGCGCTTTCGGGGGATATTGAGGAGCGCACAGCATGGAAACACCGCCGGGCGGTATCGAATCAGGGTACCGGTTCTGCGGCGCGCGGAAAAGCATTTTCCCCGGAGAGACCCCGGGAATCAACGAAAGGAGCATACAGAGATGGAAAAGGTAACGGTGGATCTGATCAGCAGAAAGGAATTTTCCCATGTGGCCAAGGGATACAATCCCAAGGAAGTCGATGAATTTCTGGATGATATCTGCGACGAAATGGACCGGATGGAGGCAGAAATCAAGGATCTGCGCCAGAAGACCACGGTTGTCCATGCCGCGCAGCCCGCTGCTGCGGAGAAAGCTTCCGCGGAACCCGGTGAGGATGTGGTGAATCAGTTTAAGGAGATTCTCATGACCGCCCAGCAGGTGAAGGAAGAAACCATTCGGAAGGCCAGGGAAGACGCGGATGCCATCCGGGCTAAGGCGGAGGCGGAGGCCACGGAACGGCTGAACGGGCTGAAGGAAGAGAAGGAAGCCCTGACGGAGCAAATCGCGGAGCTGAAGACGGCCGCGGGCACCTATCGCAGCCAGTTCGAGCAGCTGCTGCAGGCCCAGCAGGAAGCCATGGAAAAGGCTGTGAAATTATTCTGAGGAACCGTCCAAATCTTTGATTTGGGTAACGGTTCCCATGCGCAAGGCGTCCGAAGAGGCCGACCGAAGGGAAGGGTGATTCGCAGACGCCGGACGCAAGAGGAACCGTCCAAATCTTTGATTTGGGCAAAATAATTCATGCCAGGGAGGAACAGGCATGTTTGGATACAGACCGGACGGAAGGCGGCTGAAGGGGATCGACCCGGTGGTTCAGATTACGCCTTACTTGATGCCCATGCGCTGCGACGCGCAGGTATTTCTGGAGCATAAGCTGGACTATGAAATGCTGTCCCGGTATATTGCCCGGAAAAGCGCAGAAGGGCAGAAGGTTACTTTTATGCAGCTGATTATCGCCGCCTATGTGCGGGGAATCAGCCAGCATCCGGAGATTAACCGATTTATTAAGAACAAGCAGTACTATGCCAGAAATAATCTGTCCGTGTCCTTCACGCTGCTGAAGGATGCTCAGAACCATGACAGTCCGGAGTCTACGGTGCGGATCGAGTTCGACCCTACGGATACGCTGTTCGACGTTCGGGACCGGTTTAACGCCGCGGTGGAGGCCAACCGGGGAGAATCCACGGATGGCACGGCCTTCATCGATAAGCTGGCGGCGTTTCTGTTCAAGGTTCCGGGGCTGGCTAACCTGATTGTGGGACTGGTCAGACTGCTGGACCGGTATGGGCTCTGCCCGGGACTGCTGCTGCGGGAGCTGCCCTTCTACAGCAGCATGTTCATTACCAATAACGCCTCCATCGGGCTGCATCATGTGTGGCACCATATTTACAACTTCGGGACGGTCAGCGCTTTCTTCGGCATGGGCTCCGTGCTGAAGGAGGCCGCGGTGGACGCGGAAGGAAAAACCCGGATGAAGCGGTGGCTGCCCATCGGCGTGACGGTGGATGAGCGCGTGACTTCCGGTGCGCATTATGCCGCCTTCTTTGCGGACGTGGTCCGGTGCCTGAACCATCCGGAGCTGATGGAAATACCGCCGGAAACCGTACGGTATGATGACGGGGTTACGTATCATGTGCCCAAAGTCGGAGCAGGAACATAACATCACAGGAACCGCGGAGCGCGTCATCGCCTCCGCGGTTCCTGCCATTTACGGGAACAAGCCCGGCGGCGCGCCGGTTCCGAAGCGCCTGCAGGGCTCTTTTGCATCCGATTTCGGCATAAATCATGCAGGATGTTTGCCAGAGACGAAAAACAGGTATATAATAAAAAGGTGTACGGGAAATAAAATAGAAAGATTCATTTTGACGCTAAAGGAGACAGTACCTTGGACGAGACGATGAACAGAAGCACCGGATCCGAAGAAGAGATGCCGGCGGCAGCGCCGTCCCCCCGCAGGAGAAGGTCGGCCAGATATCAGGAAGAGGCAGCGGAAGCGGAAGCGGTGCGGCAGCCGGAAAGCGTGCTGGAAACAGGCAGCGAAACGGCGAGGGAAGTGGCAAGCCGCTACCGCCAGCGCCAGGAAGCAGACGCTCCGGAGGGAACGGTACGCGTACCGGCCCAGCGGGAGCGGATGACCGGTGCGCCGAATCGCAGCGCCATGGCAGGCCGCAGAGATCGGGAACAGGTTGGCTATGCGCCGGGACAGATGGGCGTATCCCCGGCACAGCGGGCCCGGGTCAGCGCAGCGGGGCGGGCCAGACTGGCAGAGGAGAGCCAGTATCGGGAACAGCGGCCGACGGAACGGCCCGCGGCTTTCGGAGCGGGAAAACCGGGGAGCGGTACTTCTGCGGCCCGGACGGATCCCCGCTACGGAGGCCGGCCGGTACAGACAGCCCGTCCTGCGGATTTGTCCAGCCGAAGGAAAGGAAAAGGACCGGTGATCCTGCTGATCTGCCTGCTGCTGGCGGTGGTTCTGGCCGCGGGATTCCTGCTGATCCCGAAGGATATGGCAGGCCCTCTGGGAGATCTGAAACGGCGGTTTACCGGGGGCGACGGGGAGAACCGGACAGAAGCGTCCCAGGTGCTGTCCTTCGAAATGGTACAACAGACAGAGATGCCGGAGGGCATCGACGTGACCTTTGAGGCCGTTACCGAGCGGCAGGTTGCGGATCTGCGGCTGGTAGACGGGGAAGGATCGATTCTGCCGATGCGGCTTTCCAGCCTGTGGGAGGAAAAGATCACCTGGACGCTGATCTGGCACGCAGAGGAAGATTATCAGGGGCCGGTTCGACTCCAGATACAGCAGAACAGCGCATGGGTTGATACGGGATTTGAGACCGAAGTGACGGTAATGCCTTCTCTGGTAACCCCGCCGCCGGTCACGGAAGCTCCCACGGAAATTCCGGTGGTGTTTGCCACCGAGGAGGTGACACCTTCTCCCACGCCGGCGCCTACGGAGACACCCACAGCGGTTCCGACGCTGGCGGCGGAGGAGGAAGCCTGGCTGGATGCGGAGCAGGAAGGCGCCGGAGAGGACATTTCTCCGGTGGAGGAAGAACCGGAGAAGCAGCCGGAGGAAGCGGAAGCTGAAACGGCCGAAGAATTCCCGGAGGATGCGGATGCCGTTCCCGCGGAAGCGCTTCCCGAGGACGCGGATCTCCCGGAAGACGGGAATGAAACCGGGGATGCGGTTCCGGAGACGGAAAGCATCGGAGAGAATCCTGAAGCCGAAACCGCGGAAGCCGCGGGGATGATACCCGCCCAGGAGACCCCGGCGGAAGCCGCCGCCGCGGCACCCGGAACGGAGGCTCCGGCGGAAACGGCCGCTCCGACGCC
Organism: uncultured Oscillospiraceae bacterium; assembly: GCA_964565635.1. Taxonomy (GTDB): domain Bacteria; phylum Bacillota; class Clostridia; order Christensenellales; family Aristaeellaceae; genus Aristaeella. The sequence continues at coordinate 7,807 of CAZMFY010000011.1, read as the reverse complement.
CCGTCCGATCCTGACGGCGGAAGCAGCGGAGAACGCCGATCCCGGACTCATTGCCACAACGGTGGTTTATAACGGAGCCCGCAAGGTCAGCCAGTATGCCCGGGCGGACTCGGAAAAGATTCATATGCCTGTGGTGGGCGAGTATACAAAGCAAATGCTGGGCGTGCTGACCTTCCGGACCGATGCTTTCCGACAGAACGGCGCGGTGGGCACAGTAAAGGGAACGGACAGCCTGACCCAGGCCTGGAAGGCGGAAACGGGCAGCGTAAAAGGCTCCGGACAGACCTATTACGGCATGGGCTGGGTAGGCCAGCCGGCCATCGTCAAATGGAGCAAGGAAGTCCGGGAACTGAGCGAAATGTATGATACGAAAAAGGAAGTTTCCGGACTGAAGGAAGTGATCGCCGCCGGACTGGACGGAAGAATTTATTTCCTGGATCTTTCGGACGGCACCGCCACCCGCAATTCCATCAAGCTGGGATATCCCATGAAGGGAACGCCCAGCGTTCACCCGGGCGGCGCCCCCTATATGAACGTAGGGCAGTTTGCGCGGAAGATGGCCTCCCGGACGGGAACCATCGGCCTGCGGCAGTATAATCTGTATCAGCTGAAGGAACTGAGCCTGATCGACGGACTGGACGGAAAGAACAACCGTCCGTATAACGGGGTGGGCTCCTTTGAAACCTCCGCCCTGATGGACCGGACCTCCGGCACCATGGTGACCGCGGGAACCAATGGCATGCTGTATGTGATTACGCTGAACGCAGACTTTGACTACGCGGCGGGCACCTACAGCCAGAGCCCCACAACCGTGGCGATGAAAACCAAGGCCAAAGGGGAGAAGGATGCCGCCACAGCGGTGGAGGCCTCCGTGGCCATGTATGACCGGTATGTCTTCTACGCGGACATGGGCGGATTCCTTCGGTGCGTGGATACGAACAACATGAAGGTCGTATGGGCCATTTCCCTGGGAGACGCGGTGGAATCCACGCCGGCCCTGGACTGGCACGGGGAAGAGATTCAGGAGGGGCTGGATCTGTATACGGCCACCCTGCTGAGCAGCCGGAAGAAGGGCGACGCAGCGGTTACGTGCCTGGACGCCATGAGCGGCGAAATCCGCTGGACAGCCTCCTTCCCGGTGAAAAAGGATACGAAGAACAAGACGGTCAGCGGTTTCAGGGCCTCCCCGGTCATCGGCCAGGAGGGGCTGCGGGAGTACGTCTATTATACGGTGAATAATCTGAGCCCGGAGGGCCAGGAGCAGCTGGGCGTGGAGGAAACCGCGGCGCTGGTCGCGCTACGGAAGAGCGACGGCACCGTAGCCTGGGCGAAGGGACTGGCGGCGAAAACCTATTCCTCCCCGGTGGCGGTCTATGACGGGGAAGGAAACGGCGCGGTCATTCAATGCGCCGGGGACGGCACCGTCCTCATGCTGGACGGGCTTACCGGGGATCAGAAGGCGGAGCTGCAGGTGGACGGCGCCATTGAAGCCAGCCCGGCTGTATACGGCGGCATGATGGTCGTGGGAACGACGGAAAAAGGGAATAATTATCTGTACGGCATCCGGATTGAATAAACACAGAGAAAGGGGTGGCCTCCTTGGCAAAGTATCTGGTGGCGCTGGATCAGGGAACGACCAGCTCCCGGGCAATCGTGTTCTCCGCGGAGGGGCAGATCGTTGCCTCTCACGCGGTGGAGTTTCCACAGCACTATCCGCATCCCGGCTGGGTGGAGCATGACCCGGAGGATATTCTGGAAAGCCAGATTACTGCGCTGCGGGAGGCGGTGCACCTGAGCGGCGTCAATCCCGGGGAGATCGCGGCGATCGGGATCACCAACCAGCGGGAAACCACCCTGCTGTGGGACCGGAAGACGGGCCAGTGCGTGGCCAACGCTATCGTTTGGCAGTGCCGCCGTACCGCCGGGATCGTGGAGAAGCTGACGGCGGAAGGCTATGGGGAGATGATCCGGGAAAAAACCGGCCTGGTTCCGGACGCGTATTTCTCCGGGACGAAGCTGAAATGGCTGCTGGACGAATACGGTGTGCGGGAACAGGCGGCCCGGGGAGAGCTCTGTTTCGGGACGGTGGACAGCTTCCTCTGCTGGCACCTGATCACCGGACGGCCTCATGTGACGGATGCCACCAACGCCGGGCGGACGATGCTGTTTAACCTGAAGACTCAGGACTGGGATCAGGAGCTGCTGGATCTGCTCGATATTCCCCGGGCCTGTCTGCCGAAGGTGGTGGACTCCTCCGGGATGATCGGGATGCTGGATCCGGCCATTCTGGGGCGCCCGATTCCGGTGACCGGTATGGCCGGCGATCAGCATGCCAGCCTCTTCGGGCAGGCCTGCTGGAAGGTCGGGGATGTAAAGAATACCTACGGCACCGGCTGCTTCATGCTGATGAACACCGGGGATCAGCCGGTTCCCAGTCAGAACGGGCTGCTGACCACCATGGCCTGGCGCATCGGCGGGAAGCCCACCTATGCCCTGGAAGGGAGCGTATTTATGGGCGGCGCCACCATCCAGTGGCTGCGGGATGAAATGAAAATGATCACCCGGGCCTCGGAAACGGAAAGCCTGGCGGAGAGCGTAAAGGATACGGGCGGGGTCTATCTGGTGCCCGCCATGACCGGACTGGGAGCCCCCTGGTGGGATATGTATTCCCGGGGAACGCTGGTAGGCATGACCCGGGGCACGGGCCGGGCGCATATCATCCGGGCAGCCCTGGAGGCCATCGCGTATCAGAGCGACGATCTGATGCAGGCCATGATCCGGGATGCCGGACGGAAGCCGGAGAAGCTGCAGGTGGACGGCGGCGCCAGCGCCAACGGGTTCCTGATGCAGTTCCAGGCGGATATCAGCCGGATCCCGGTGGTCCGGCCGCAGGTCATGGAAACCACCGCCCTGGGGGCGGCGCTGCTGGCCGGGCTGGGATGCGGTCTGTACAGCGGTATGGAAGAAATTGCCCATCTGTGGAAGAAGGATCTGGAGTTCACCCCCCGCATGGATGAAAAGACCCGGGAAGCCGGGCTGAAGGGATGGCACAGGGCCGTAGAGCGGGCCCTGGACTGGGCGGAGCATGAATAAGCAGTTTACCTGAATATCAGAATGCTTCTTTCTTCTGAAAAAAACGGGATGCGGCAGGTCTGCATCTGCGTTTTCCGAAGTTCCGCAGGAATGCGAAAAGGAGAGGCCAACCGGATATGAATAAAGGAAGAAGCGCTTCACAGGAAAGTCGGCGTCGAATCTCACGGTTCATCATGGCGGGTATTCTTGTCTGTGGCCTGCTTCTGATTGTACTGATGCCTCCCTTCACAGCGCCTGATGAGCGAATTCATTTCGCGAACATCTGGGCTATCAGCAATGGCTCAATTTTTCCAGATGTGAAAGAGGGACAGCCTGTCCGATGGCTTCCTGAATCCTACAGGGCTGTTTGGAACCGATATCCGGCGGAATTCCTGGGCGTGGATAATCAGAACAAATATTCGTGGGAACAGCTGAAGACGGACCTGGATGCCAGGGGACCGGATTCCTCCGGAAATAATGGCTTTCCGGTTCCTACGGCGGTGATGTCCCTGGGCTATTGCTTTCCCGCCGCAGGCATGATCATATTCAGGCTGCTGGGCAGCTTGTTCCGTATCCCCTGGCTCTCTGGCATCTATGCGCAGCTGCAGGCGGGACGTATGGCCAACCTCATTTTCTATGCGCTGGTCTCCTGCTTTGCCCTTCAGCGAAGCCGCTTTTTTCCCAGAACCGCAATGCTGATTCTGTGCATGCCTATGTCCCTTTATCTGGGTGCATCCTTAAGCTATGACGCAGTCATCATTCCTGTTTCGATCTATTGGTTTTCGCTGATCCTCTCGATAAGAGGGGCAGTGGGAAAAACGGTTCAGTCGGCAGACCGGACGCGCCTGGTTTTATCAGGAATCTTCCTTGTTGGAACAAAACCTGTCTATGGGCTCCTGCTTTTTTTTCTGTTCTTCATTCAGGAGCAACTGTTCAGGAATCAAAAGCACAGAGGGCTGAGAGTGCTTCTGTTTATCGCGGGGATCTGTTTTCTGGGGATGCTGCCGGCGATGATTCAGGCAGTGCGCGGTCCGCGGATATCCAACCCGGCTGAGGAGAAACAGTTAAGCTGGCTGGCGGCGCATATCCCCATGTTCCCCGCCATTCTGATTCGGACCGCAGCGGAAAAAATACCGGCCTACGCAGTTGGGTTCTGGGGAAATCTGGGATGGCTTGATGTTCGGATTCCTTATGGGATTGTGTTCCTTGGTATGCTTGTACTGCTGCTCGTTTCCTGCTATGAAGCGGGAACTTTTTCCGGCCTGAGGATTCTGCGCTGGCATCGAGTGATGATTCTTGGGGGAATGATCTGTTCCTTCATTTTATTTGCGCTCTGGATGTACGTAACGCATAGCTCTCTGTTTGAAACAGGCGGCGGAATCGTAAAGGGAATTCAGGGAAGGTATTTTATTCCCTGTTTTTTACCCCTGGCTTTCGCGTTTCAGAATAATCGGCTCGGGCGTTTTCTGGAGACCCGTCAAGGGCCGGGACGCAGTTTTTTCCCGGAAAAAGGAATATGGATAACGACCGTCCTATGGTGTATGGCCTGTGAATTGATTACCGTCCTAACGATTGCCTTCAGATACTGGTTCTGATTCTGTGAAAAAAGGTCAGGAAAAGAACAAAAACAGATATTGTATTTTTTTACGGTTCATTGTACAATCCATGGTAGTTTGAAAAGAGGACAGCCCGGCGGAAGCCCTGCCGGAGCATGCCGAAAAAGACGGAGGAGTGAGCGCCCATGAACCAGGAGAACGCGGAAACAGAAACGGTCCTCTGGGCGGAGGAGCATCCCTGGCTCGCCATGATGGACAGCGAAGAGGAAGATTCGATGGAGGAGCAGATCCGGTTTGCGCTGGATGAGCTGAGGATCGCCTGATGACAGAAAAGACAACATCCGTGCAGATCGTGATGCCTCAGCACTGCAACGGATATAAGAATCCCCGGCTTTTCGGCGGACAGATCATGGCCTGGATCGACGTGATCGGGGCGGTGGCGGCCAGGCGGTACGCGCAGAAGGCTGTGACGACCCTGTGCGTGGATAACCTGACATTCCTCAAGCCCGCTTTTCTGAATGATACGGTGGTGCAGGAAGCCTACGTGACCTGGTCCGGGCGGACGTCCATGGAGGTCCGGGTGGACAGCATGGTGGAGAAGCTGGACGGCTCCCGGGAATTGATCAACCGGGCCTACGCGGTATTCGTGGCGCTGGATGAAGAGGACAGGCCGGCTCCCGTTCCCCATTTTGAACCGGAGGGGCTGGAGGAACAGCTGGAATACGCGGCGGCTATCCGGCGGCGGGAGATCCGGCTGAACAGGGGATGAGAAACCGGTATTCCGGAATTTTCTTTTCCGGCAGGACGGAGGAAATCCATCCCGCCCGGGGTGGCATAATCAAGAGATACAAGGGACGGCTTTTGTGAAACCGTCCCTTCTTTCGTAAACGGGGGGAAAAGCATGAAGGGTATGGAGCTGGCGAAAGCCTATTGGGAGGAATACGGATGGCCCATGATCCGGGATCAGTTTCCGGAATATACGGAGATTATCGCGGCGGGGCTGACGGGCAGTGGGTCGGAATGCTTCGGGTTTGACGATGAGGTTTCCCAGGACCACGATTTCGAACCGGGGTTCTGCCTGTTCCTGCCCGGAGAGGAGATCGTGGACCGGCGGACAGCCTTTCAGCTGGAACGGGCTTACGCGCGGCTCCCGGGGAGCTTTATGGGTTTCGAGCGGCAGAAAATGAGCCCTGTGGGCGGCCATCGCCATGGGGTTTTCCGGCTGGAGGAATATTTTACGGAGAAGATCGGCTGCCTCCCGGAGGAGATGACCCTGAGCCGATGGCTTCGGCTGCCCTCCGGGACCCTGGCGGAGGCGGTGAACGGGGAAGTTTTCCGTGATGAGGCGGGGCTCTGGACCGACTGCCGGAATCTGCTGATGAGGATGCCGGAGGACGTGCGACGCAAGCGGCTGGCGGGACAGCTGCTGCTGATGGCGCAGAGCGGACAGTACAACTACAACCGATGTCTGGCCCACGGGGAAACCGGGGCGGCTCAGCTGGCGGCGGGAACCTTTGTCCGGGCCGCCATGGAGGTCTGGTTCCTGCTGCATCGGGCTTATATGCCCTACTATAAATGGAGCTTCCGGGCCTTGAGGCGGCTCCCGGGAGGGGCGGAACTGGGGCAGAGCCTGGAATGGCTGCTGTCCACGGGAAATGAAGGGGAGACGGCCCAGGAAAAGTATTTCCGCATGGAGGAGATCGCCGCCCGTGTGATTCAGACGCTGCAGGATCAGCAGCTGACGGAAGCGGTCTGCGGGGATCTGGAAAAGCACGCCTATTCCGTGAATGACGGGATTCGGGACGGAGAAATCCGCAATCTGCATATCCTGTACTGCGTAGGGGAGTAAACGCTTGCGCAATCCCCGCGGTTCAGGTATAATGCGGAAAAGCGCAGCAATCGATTCGTCATATTTTCGGAAAGAAAAACACAGCGATCGACTTGTAATATACAAAAAGAGGGGTTTGTGACGGCTATGCGTGAATCGGGAGAAATGTATCTGGAAACCATTCTGATCCTGAAGGGAAAGAAACGGACGGTGCGCGCCATCGATGTGGCGGAGGAGATGGGTCTGTCCCGGCCTTCCGTGAGCCGGGGCATGTCCAAGCTGCGGGAGAACGGCTGCATTATCGTGGAGGAGGACGGAAACCTGGCCTTTACGGAAAAGGGCCAGTCCATCGCGGAGAAAATCTACGAGCGGCATCAGGTGCTCAGCAGTCTGTTCAGGAAAATGGGCGTTTCCGAGGATACGGCCACGGAGGACGCCTGCAGGATCGAGCACGTGATCAGCGACGAGACCTTTGACGCGCTGAAGAAATACGTCAGGGGATGATCGTGACAGGGCAGGTTTCCTTTCGGTTCCGGCTGCTTTTCAAATATGAAGAGCAGCTGAATTTTTTCTGAAAATGGCGGCCCCTTTCTTCCTCTTTGAGGCAGAAAGGCATATAATAGAGATGCTGACGGGAAAAAAGAAAAAGAGACAACAGCCCGGAAGCGGAAGGGATTGAGAAACAGATGCTGGATAACAATGGCGGAAACAGACAGACAAAGCCGCTGATTTACTACGCGCTGATCGTTACAACCATCATGCTGCTGCTGAACGCGTTTATTTTTCCCATGCTGCTGGCCAGGCAGATACAGGTGATCGGCTACAGCGATTTTCTGTCCTGGGTGGCGGAAGACAGGGTTTCCGAGGTATCCCTGTCCCAGGAAACGGATCAGATCGTCTTCGTGGCCAAGGATGAAGACGGCCAGGAGAATCTGTACAAGACCGCCGTCTTTCCGGACGACGGGCTGATTGCCCGGCTGCAGGAGGCGGGGGTGAAGTTCAGCGCGGAGATTCCCACCCAGAACAATACGCTGCTGAACTTTATCCTCAGCTGGATCCTGCCCATCGGAATCTTTGTGATTCTGGGGCGGGTGCTCAGCGCCCAGGTCGCAAAGCGGATGGGGGACGGAATGAACGCCCTGTCCTTCGGAAAGGCCAACGCCAAGATCGTGGCGGACAAGGAGACCGGCGTCACCTTTGCGGACGTGGCGGGAGAGGAGGAGGCCAAGGACGCTCTGAAGGAGATCGTAGATTTTCTGGAGCATCCAGATAAGTACGCGGGCATCGGCGCGAAGCTGCCCAAGGGCGCGCTGCTGGTGGGCCCTCCCGGCACGGGTAAAACCCTGCTGGC
>CAZMFY010000010.1:0-22734 GCA_964565635.1 uncultured Oscillospiraceae bacterium | reverse complement strand
CACTGGACAACACAAAACTGGAAACAAACACAGGAATTGGCATGCGTCCCTGGGATCGGAATTTGGCGTTTCAGCGCATCATCAGTCTGCAAAACAATCTGCAGGCAGCATGTTTATTCGGCAGTAGTGCTTTGAAGAGGCTGACGGATAAGCAGCAAAGCGAAGAACACCTTCCGCGTCATGAGGCTTCTTTTCTTCGCGCATGGATCATCTGCCATGCGATGGTCAGTAAAGCGTTAATCGCAAGGGCGACCAGGAGGATACTGAGGAAATCCCGCTCCATAAAGAAGCTTGTGGTCTTCATTCCTTTCAAAAGAAGATGGGACAGGATATAAGAAATTGGCGCAAAGAACAGCTGCCGCAGCACCCAGCTGTATTTCCACTTTCTCAGAATAAGCCAAATCAGTCCGCATCCCGCGGCCGCCGCAAGAGCGATCATAAGATAATAGGCCAGCGCAAGACGCGGCAGGATTTCCGCACCGCCATTCATTGGCCTTCCCCACAGAAAATGCTGCGGCTGCCGGAGCCCATAAATCACGCGGTCAGGGACAGGAATAACGGTGTATTCGTAATAGGACTGCGGAAGATCTCCGGAATAACGATTGGTGCTGATGGCCTGAATGATCAAGGTTGTCCCCTCTTCATCTACCACGAAATGCTCCTGAACGCCATTGACAATGCTGTTCACTTTAAGAACGAGCGCTTCGTCATTATGATGATCGGCAGGATCAGGCTTTTCCGTTGGCACAGAGGCGGCAGATTTTCCGGCTTCCGTGTCGCGTTCATCGGCGGAGTCATTTTCAGGAGCATCGCTTTCGATCCCCGCGACCTCCATGAGCCCGTCCTGCCAGGGGATCATCCGAATATCTGCCGCCCGGAAGAACCAGGTATACACGCCGACAAAGACGCACAGTGCGGCCAGCGCGGCGGCATAGATGCGCTTTTTTCGGATCTGTTTCTTCAGATTTCGAAGCGGTGTTATAGTATCAACGGGGCGCTCTGACGGCGTATTCATTTCAGACAGCTTCTTCCTGCAATCGCCGCATTCATTCAGATGGTCTTCAATCAGAACCTTTGTTTCCTGCTCGACCATATTTTCGGCGTACAGCGGAAGCAAATCACGTGTAACAGCACAGGGCAGTTTCATGGTCATTCCTCCATTTTCTCCTTAATCCTGGTACGCGCTCTGTGAAAGACTACGCATGCCCAGTTTTCCGATTTGCCGAGATCCCCAATATCCCGGAAGCTTAACTGTCCTAAAGCTCGGAGCGTGAATACTTCCCGATAGGGCTCGTCCAGGTGATGGAGCAGCCGGTGGATGCGCATGCTTTCATCCTGACGAACGATCGCTTCCTCCGGCCCGATGGATGGATCCGGAACCGGCAGCGCGTCGTCTATCGTCAGATCCTTTTTCTTTCGCTGTTCCGAAAGCCACAGGTTTTTTGCGATGGCGCAAAGCCAGCTTTTCAGGCTGCTCTTTCCCTGAAACTGATCCAGATTCCGCAGGGCCTTAAAGAAGGTCTCCTGGGCGATCTCTTCAGCAGTCTGCGGATTTCCGGAGAGTGAGAGCGCATAACGGTAAACCGGCTCAAAATAGTCCCGATAGATCTGATCAAAAGAATCGGCCTGCATTCGGCTCTCAACCTCCTTTCCCTTATTAGACGCAGAACTTGACGAAATCTTACAGCTTTTTTTCAGACGCTCCATGATTCCCTGGAAGCTCCGTCTCTCTGCGCCTCCGCATTGTATACCGGGCTCCCATTCGTTAAGAACAAAACAAAGCTGGATAACGTCTGGCATAGACATTATAGAGATCTTTCCATGCCTCATCAAGCTTTAAACCCTTTCGAAGTCCTTCCGGATCTGCCGGTTTATGCGCGGGAATGAGTGACAAATATCCATACTTTTCTCTTTTCTTCCGATCCGATTCATGATATTTTTATCGCTGTAAAAGTGTTGAGGGAGGAATGAACATGCGCCCGATGCTTTTTCTCGCAATCAGAAAGGCGAAACGCTATAAAAGGAAGCATCATCTCCCGGATCATCTGGAGCTCACAGAGGATCTGCTGCAGAGGCGAATCGGGAGAACCGAAAAACCTGAGTACCGGGACTGCTTTTCCGCCGATCACACGGTGATCGACGGGCTCAGGCTGGAGAAGGTACTGCTGCCGGACTGCAATGGGTGGATGATCAGCCTGGAAAACAATCCACTCGATAAAATCCTGTACTATCTTCATGGCGGCAGCTTTCTCGAAGGCTCCACGAAAAACAGACTTCGGTTTCTTTCCTTCGTGGTCCGACGCTGGGGATATAACGTTTTTTCTGTGGATTATCGGCTTTGCCCCCGATATAAGTGTCTTGATATCTTAAGCGATATCCAGTCCGGCTATCAGCATCTGCTGAAAACCTTTCTGCCCGGAAATATTCTGCTGATGGGCGAATCCGCGGGCGGCAATCTGGTCTTTGCCCTTTCCCATAAGCTGAAAGCGGAAGGGTTCCCCCTACCCGGCGGCATCATCGCCTGCTCGCCGGTCCTTCAGTTCCTTCATTATGCGTACAGCTATTACGAATGTGCCTGCAAAACCGATTATGAAATCCTTTTCGGCTCCAACCGGATCATTGAGCTCTACCGGGGAGAACTGCCCCTGAACAGCCCCTATGTCTCTCCGCTCCTGGGGGATCTGACCGGTTTCCCTCCGGTCTATCTGGATGCTTCCAGCTGCGAAAGCCTTCGGGATGACGCGCGGATGATGTATGTGCTTCTGAAGGAACAAGAGATCGAGGTGGAATACCATGAACTGCGCGATTTCCTTCACGCCATGGTCATCCATCCCCATGTGGGGCCGGTCCGAAGGGAAGAATATCCCCTGATTCAGCGGTTTATCAAAAAAGTATTTGTGAGCTGATCGGCGCAGAAGCCTCAGTCGGAGCCGCGCTGCGGGCTTCCCGCGATTTCCCCTGCAGGGAGAGGTCGGTTCTGCCCTTTGCGGCTTCCCCGGAGATCCTTACAATCAGACACAGGGGATGAAAAAACATGATGAATTATCAGCTGATCCGGAGCGCCCGAAAAACCATCGGTCTGGAGATCAGGGACGGTGTGCTGCTCGTCCGCGCGCCGCTCTTCGCGCCCCGGTGGGAGATTGAGCGCGTCCTGAAGGAAAAGCATGGATGGATTGAAAGCCATCTGGCCAGAAGCAGAGCCCACCGGACCCGGACGGAAGGAATTCAGCCCCTCTCCCCGGAAGAGCTGGACGCGCTGGCGGACCGGGCACTTGCTTATATTCCCGAAAGGGTCCGGTTATACGCGGAGCGGCTGGGCGTGCGGTATAACAGAATTACCATCCGCAATCAGCGAACGCGCTGGGGCAGCTGCTCGGCCAAGGGCAACCTGAATTTTAACTGCCTGCTGATGCTGACGCCGCCTGAGGTAATCGACAGCGTGGTGGTTCATGAGCTGTGCCATCTGATCGAAATGAATCATTCTCCACGGTTTTATCGGGAAGTATACCGGGTCTTCCCCGATTACGACAGATGTCACGCCTGGCTGAAGGAACATCAGCAGGAGCTGATGGCCCGGCTCGGATAGCAGCCCCTTGGACATGCAGCGGCGACGGATGAGCCCCGCCCCCCTCTGTTCGCCGGTCCATCCGACGCCCGATGAGTCCTGCATCCACCTGTTCACTGAAAGTTCAGAAGTAAAAATTTCCCTTCATGCATAAAATGTGCTATAATGGATATTTGTGAAGGAATCCCCTTTGGGACGCCTTCTGAAAATCGGAGGTGTCGTCATGCCCCTTTCCCTGATTCTGGCCTCTTCCTCCCCCCGTCGGAAAGAACTGCTTACGCAGGTGGGAATTCCCTTTGAGATCTCCGTTCCCGAGGTGGATGAGCACTGTGCCCTTCCTGGGCCTGACGCCGTCAGGGCTCTGAGCCGCCGCAAGGCGGAGGCTGCCGCCCGGATGAATCCGGGAAGGTATGTGCTGGCGGCGGACACCCTGGTCTGCATCCATGGTCAAACGCTGGGGAAGCCCCGGGATCCGGAGGACGCGAAGCGAATGCTCCGCCTGCTCTCCGGAAACACGCATCAGGTGTATACCGGCGTGACGGTCATTTCGCCCGAAGGCACCCTGCTGACCGATGTGGATCAGTCTGATGTGACCTTCGCTCTGATGTACGATCGTATGATTGAGGATTATGTGGCGACGGGGGAACCCCTGGATAAGGCCGGAGCCTACGGCATTCAGGGCCGGGCTTCCCTCTTCGTCAGCCGGCTGGAAGGCAGTTATTCCGGCGTGATGGGGCTGCCTCTGGCGCTCGTCCGGCAGCTGCTGGACAGGATCGGATATCCGCTTTACAGCGTCTGAACCGCCGAAGCCCGGATATCCGCTCCCGACCGAACCATAAAGCAAATACTGGAAGGAAGATGAATGCATGCCCCTTACGGCACCGGATCTTGGTATTGACCTGGGCACCTCCAATACCGCCCTCTATGTCAGCGGGCGGGGAATTGTCATCTCGGAACCGACCGTCGTGGTGGTCGAACGGGATAACCGCCGGACCGTTCGCGCAGTCGGCGATGAAGCCCGCTTTCTGTACGGCCGCAGCCCGGAAAAGCTGATGGCCGTATCCCCCGTGCGCGGCGGCCAGGTCTCCGATTTTGATATGACCCAGCTCATGCTGAAATACTTTTTGCGCAAGGCGATCGGGATCAGCTATCTCGGAAAGCCCCGGGTCATCGTTTCCATTCCCTGCGGGCTGGATGATATTAACCGCAAGGCCCTGACCGAAGCGGTCCGCCTGGCCGGCGCCCGGCACGTGTTTCTGGTTGAAAAGCCCTTCGCTGGCGCCATCGGATCCGGGCTTCCCGTCTATGATCCCACGGGAAACATGGTCGTGGATATCGGTGCGGGCACCACGGATATCGCCGTCATTTCGCTGGGGGGTCTGGTCATCTCCCGCAGCATTCCCGTCGGCGGCGAGCGCATGGACGAGGCGCTGATGAATTATCTGAAGCGGGAGTGCAATATCATTGTCGGCCGGAATACTGCGGAAACCGTGAAAAAGGATCTGGCCACCGCGATTCCGTTGGAGGAGCCCCGGTCCATCCTGGTGCGGGGAATCAATCAGCTGAACACCTCCGCCGGAACCATCCATTTCAATTCCACCCAGGCCTATGAAGCCCTGCGCGAGCCCTGCGAAGCGATTCTGACCGGGATCCGCTGGGTGCTGGAGCGCACCCCGCCGGAGCTGTGCGCGGATATCATGCGGAACGGGATTCATCTGACCGGCGGGGGCAGCATGCTCTTCGCCATGGACCAGTATATTTCCGAGAAGCTGGATATCCCGGTGCTGCTGGCCCGGGACCCCGCCGACTGCTGTATTCTCGGCATCGGCTATCTGACGGAGAATATTCAGCTGGTCACACCGGCGGATCAGCGGGATGCCGGCGCGTAACGCGAATCCGCTGATGCATGGTTTTACAGGATCCCGGTATTCGGATTAGCTCATTTGATCGGAAAGGAGGCAGGCAGGATGGCCCGTTTTCGTCCTAAAAAGGAAAAAGAAGATTCCAGACCGCTGGTAAAAAATGATTTTATCTATGACGAGCCCCAGGAATCGGCTCCTTCGTCTGCTTCAGAAACGCCGGAAGAAGCGCTCCGTGAATTCCTGGCAGGCCAGGCCGAGAAGACGGGAAAGCATTCCCGCCGGCAGGCTGATGACGGGGCCTTTACGCCCGCGGACAGCCAAGCTCCGGCCGAGCCGGAATCTCCCGCGGATTTTCGGGACAGGCTTGCAGATTTCGCGCCGCCGGATGACGACAGCCTTCAGCCCATCCGGGCCCGCCGCAGAGCTCACAGGGGGCATCCCACCCTCCGGCTGATCGCCATGGTGCTTATTACCGCCGTTCTGGTTCTGCTTTCTGCCGCCTATATCTTTCATCGGATCATTCCGGAAGCCCCCCTGCTGGGAGACGCGGAGACCGTCATCAGTGAAACGGTTTCCCCCGTTCAGGGGTTCTTCTCGTCGATTACGGAATCCCTGTTCGGCTATTTCCGGACGCTGAAGCTCCGGGCCAATATCGAAGAGGCGTATAACGAGCTACGGGCGGAAAACGAACAGCTGGTCTATAAGGCCATGCTGGCGGACGAGCTGCAGCAGACCCTGTCTCAGTATGAGGATCTGAGCGATGAGATTGCCGCCAACGCGGCCATGCAGCCCATCGTCTGCACAGTCATCGGAAAATCCGACAGCAATTATTTTTCTACCTTCATCATCAACAAGGGCACGGACGATGGCATAGAGAATTATATGGCCGTCACCATTTCCGGCTCCCTGGTGGGTTATACGGAAAAGGTAGAGCCTTCCAGCGCAACGGTGAGAACCATCATCGATTCGGAGGCATCCATTGCCGCCCTGATCTCCTCTTCCCGGGATCAGGGAACGGTGCGGGGAACGCTGGGCATCGATGGCTCGGCCATGTGCCGGATGTATTATCTTCCGGACGATAACCTTCCCCGCCCCGGCGATACGGTGGTCACCAGCGGTGTTGGCATGTCCTTCCCCAAGGGGATTCCCATCGGAACCGTTCGGGAAAGCACCCGCGGAATGGACAGCAACAAGCAGTATATCGTCATCGAGCCCCTGGCGGATTTTCAGCATCTGGAGTATGTAATCGTCCTGCGTTATAAACCGACGGCGGAGGCCATTCAGGGGCGGGAAAACGGCCGGACCAACGTGGAACTGGTTCCCCTGGAAAGCGCCCGGCCCTCTCCGGTGGTTCCGCAGATCGCCTCCTCCCTCTACGAGACCCAGTCGACGCCGGATCCGAATGCAACGGAAACCCCAACCCCGGAGCCCACGGAAACGCCGACGCCTTCTCCGACCCCAACGGTTTCCCCCACCCCCTCTCCGGCGGTTCAGAATATCGAATATATTCCGGTATTCATCGGCGGGGAACCGACGCCCACGCTGACGCCTACGCCGGTGCCGACGCCCACGCCCTATCTGACGCCGGATCCGGAAAGTATGACCTTTGAGGAGGACAGTGAATGAATGCCGGTTCCTTTCGAAGGTATCTGTCCCTGATCCTGCTCATTCCCCTGGGCTATCTGTTTCATGTATGCGTGATGCCGTATCTGCGGATCGGCGGCGTCTCCCCCAACCTGCTCTATGCCCTGATCGGCATCATTACCGTCGCCTGCGGGCGGCTTCAGGCATTATGGACCGGCCTGATCTACGGACTGCTGATGGAAATCTTTCTGCCCTCCGTACCCTTTGTCAATCTGGCCGTCTATCCCCTGTCCAGCCTGTTCGTCTCCTTCATTTTTTCCGATAAATCCCTGCGCCAGTTGCAGATGGATCGGGCGCTGAAGCGGAAAAAGCGGGAAATGCCGGCATGGCTTCGGACGCTGCTGTGCGCGATGGTCAATGTCCTCGTCTATGAGGTGATCAACGTAGCGTATATCTATCTGGGCGGAACAACCCTGACCGTCAGTCATTTTATCCGGGCCTTCCTGGATATCCTGTTTACAGGCGTTCTGACCCTCCTCATCGAATTTCCCCTTCGTCGTCTGATTCTGGGAAAGCGGGAAAAGCCCATGATCCTGAAGAATCAGCCCATTGTTTTTGAAAAAAAGTAAGAGCGGCGGCAGCCCTCGGAAAGGAGGATAGCCCTTGGACAGAAAAGGAAAATACCAGGGTCTGGGAAGATATCTCATCTTTCTGGGCATTCTCTTTCTCATGGTCGTCTATCTTGTTTCAGGGCTTGTGGATCTGCAGCTGAATCAGGAAGAAACCTACAAGGTCAAGGCGGAAAGCACCCGCACGAAGACCATCGCCCTGCGGGGCAAGCGGGGGAATATCGTCTCCTCTGACTCCGTCATCCTGGCGGAGGATGAAATGATCTATAACGTAACCTTCTATAAGGACGCATCCTCTGTCTCCTCCGCCTCCTATCGGGCGTATACCGACTCCATCATCGAAACCATCGGCATCGTCGAAAAAAACGGCGGCGAAATGGCGCTTGATTTCGTAATCGAGCGGGATGAGGAAACGGGCGAATGGGTTTTCAACTTTGGCAGCGGCGTGTCGGAATCCGTGCTGCAGACCCGCGAAAATCAGTGGCGGTCCAATAACTATCTGACCAGTTTGACCCGGTATGACACCGCGGAGAAATGCATTGACCGGCTGAAGACCCGGTATCAGATCACGGAGAATATTCCCGAGGATCTGATGCTGAAAATCATGGCCATCTATTCGGAAATGCAGATGAACATCTTCAGCTCCCAGCCCATCGTCATCGCCAAGGACGTAAAATACGAAACGGTCATCGAAATCGAAACCAGATCCATGATGCTGCCCGGCATGGAAATCGAAATCGGAACCAAGCGGGTTTATCCCCGTTCCACCCTGGCCTCCCAGATCATCGGATATACCGGTTCCATTCCCTCCCGGGCCACCTGGCTGTCCCTGCAGGCCAAGGGATATTCCTATAATGACACCATCGGCCGGGACGGCGTTGAGTATTCCATGGAGGACTGGCTGACCCAGAATTCCTCCCTTCGGAAGGGCGCCCGGGTCGTGGAGCGGGACCAGATGTCCACGGTGGTCCGGGAACTCAGCTATACCGCGCCTCAGGACGGAAACAACGTGAAGCTGACTCTGAACGCGGCCTATCAGGCCGTCGCCGAGCGGGCGATCGCCGATAATGTGAATTCTACCCGGGATCTGCAGGAGCGGTATCTGAGCAGCGATTCCTGGCTGGAAGAAAACAAGACGGATATTCACAACCGGAACTGGACAACCTATCCGCTGGATCTGGCGGAGCACGGCTGTCTGGTGGTGCTGGACATGCAGTGCCGGGTGCTGGCGCTGGCCAATTATCCCACCTATGATCTGAACGCCCTGGTAGCCGGCGGCAAGGATGCCATGGCGATCCTGGGGGACGCCCGGAATCTGCTGCTGAATTATGGCATCCACGCCCGCGGAACGCCCGGATCCATCTTTAAGATGGTCACCGCCACCGGGGCCCTGGTGGAAGGAGAGCTGAAGCCCAACGAGCGGATCTCCGACGGCGGGTATTATACGAAGTACAATGCCGATATTACTACGGCGCCGAAATGCTGGATTAATAAAAACCTGATTTACAAGCACGCGAATCAGACCATCATCGACGGGCTGAAAAACTCCTGCAACTATTTCTTCTATGAACTCAGCAGCCGACTCGGGGAAGAAAGGCTGTACCGTTACGCTTCCCTGTACGGGCTGACCTCGAAAACCGGCATTGACCTGCCCGGCGAGGTTCGCTCGGTGGTCGGATCCCAGAATACCCTGTATGACCCCACCCGGGCCGTAAACGAAGCGAATCAGGATACTTCCATTCCCATCATTGTGTTTAACTCCATCAAAACCCATCTGAAAAACTGCGGAGCCTCCAGAAACATCGAATATGACGATGCCCGGCTGTCCGCCTGCGCCAAGCGGCTGATGGATATGGCCGTCAATTACGGTGAAAACGACTGGCTGGACAATATGCGCACCATCCTGATGGAAGAGCTGAACATGACCCGGGAAATGGTTTATCTCCAGTCGGTCATCGGCGATACATACAACTATATGAACGATATTAAATGGGGCGGAGGCCAGACCATTCTGACGGGAATCGGCCAGTCGGTCACCGTACTGACCCCCATCGCGGTCGCCCGGTATGTGTGCGCCGTGGCCAACAACGGCTATCTCTACAATGTTTCCCTGATCGACTCCATCTCCTCTCCCGAGGGCGAAATCCTGTCCCAGCGGGAGCCGACGCTGATTCATCGGATCGAAAATGCGGATGAATATCTGCCCCTCATCCGGAAAGGCATGGCGGGCGTGGTTGACGAAAGCGGTACCGCCGGTAAGTATTTCAGACGCTGGGCCTATACGGATGATATCGCCGCGAAAACGGGAACCGCGCAGGTGACGAAAATCGACCTGGAGAATAACTCCTGGTTCGTCTGCTTCGCTCCTTACGAAAACCCGGAGATTGCCATTGCCTGCTTTATTCCCAACGGCTATTCCGGATCTGAGGCGTCGAAGGCGCCGAAGGCTTTTATTGAATGGTATATGAATCAGAAAACCCTTCGGTCCGTGGAGGACAACCTTCCCATCGGAAACAGCCTCGCGCCGTAAAAGCGCGTAAACGTGTTTGAAAAAGGTGAAATTCATGTCCCGGATGTTTGTTTTTCTGTCAGGAAAGGGTGGGGTCGGCAAATCCACCCTGGCGGCGAATCTTTCGGTGCTGATTGCCCGGGCGGGGCATTCCACGGCCCTGGTGGATACGGATCTGGGGCTGCGATGCCAGGACCTGCTGCTGGGGCTGGAAAGCAATATCGTATATGACCTGCTGGATGCCGCCAGGGGAAAATGCGCGCTCTCACAGGCGCTGGTGGAAATGCCCGACCTGCCTGCCCTGCATCTTCTTCCCGCGAATCAGTTCGCCCGGTGCAGGGATCTGGATCCCGCAAAGCTTCGGAAGATTCTGAAGCAGCTGCGGGACACCCATGAATTTGTTTTCATCGACTGCCCGGCCGGGCTTGAAAAGGGCCTGCGGAACGTGCTGAACGCCGGCAGAGATCTGCAGCCGATTCTGGTGGTCACGCCGGATGATCTGTCCCTCCGGGACGGGGAGCGGGCCCTGGCCCTGCTGGAGCAGAAGCGGCAGCCTCAGTCCCGGCTGATTGTGAACCGCCTCCAGGCGGATTTAATCAGCGCGGGCGAGCAGTATTCCGCCGCCACCGTCGCCGCCCTGCTGGATCTGCCCCTGCTGGGCGAGGTGCCGGAGGATCCCGCCGTCTATCGCGCGCAGCTGCGGGGGAAGCTGGCGTCGGACTTTCAGTGTCCCGCCGGCTCCGCCCTGGCCCGCATTGCCGGAAGGCTGCTGGGGAATGAGACTCCCCTGCCCGCCATCGGCTCGAAAAAACCGGCTCTGATGCGCCGGATCTTTCAACAGAAGATGAAGGAGTTGAATCGCCGCTCATGAATCGTGTCTCAGAAAGCCGGGCCTATCAGGCCCATACGGATATTCCGCTGATCGTGCTGGTCGCCGCCATGTCCCTGATGGGCATCGTTTCGGTCTGCGTGGCCACCTATACGCCCAGCTCCAGCCCAGACGTGTCCTTCCTGAATCATGTGGTGGAATCCTCCTATACCATGCGCCAGTGCCTCTTTGTGCTGGTGGCGCCGCTGGTCGTCGGCGTGCTGATAGCGATTCCCTACAACATCCTCTATGCCCGGGCGGATATCATTTACTGGGGCACGGTCATTCTGCTGGCAGTGGTTACCGTCACGAACCGGGCCCAGGGCGTGAAGGCCTGGATGGATATTATCTGGGGCTATACCATTCAGCCCTCCGAATTCGCCAAGCTGGCCATCATCCTGATTCTGGCCAGGCAGCTGAGCCGGTCCAATCAGCCCATGAGCACCATCCGATCCTTTATGCAGGTGATGCTCACCGTGCTGCTGCCGGCTGCCATCATCCTGGCGGAAGGCGAAACCGGCTCCATGCTGGTGATTGTATTTCTCACCGCCGTCATGATGTATTTTGCCAACGTGAACTGGAAGATTCTGATTGGCCTGGCTTCCGCCGCCGTTCTGCTGGTTCTGGGGATTTACGCCCTCGCAGTGGCCACCGGGTCCGATGACTATCGGCTGGCCCGTATTTACGGATTCCTGAATCCGGAGCTCTATTCCTCTTCCGACTCCTATCAGATTCTCCAGAGCCAGATGGCCATCGGCTCCGGCGGAGTGACCGGTATCGGCATGTTTGTGGACGGTTCCATGAGCCAGCTGAATTACGTGCCCGCGGACTGGACCGATTTTATCTATGCCACCATCGGGGAAGCCTGGGGCTTCGTCGGGTGCGTCACCGTGCTGGTCATGTACGTGCTGATCCTGCTGCGGATGCTGTATCTCTCCTGGTTTACCCGGGATAAATTCGGCCGGCTGATCATCTGCGGCGTATTGGGAATGATCCTTTTCCATGTGTTTGAAAACATCGCCATGACCCTGGGACGGATGCCCATCACCGGCATTCCCCTTCCCTTCCTTTCCTACGGCGGCTCCAATATGGTCACCAATATGGGCGGCATCGGGCTCGTCCTGAATGTGACCCGGAACAGGTCCCTTTCCGATGCCATCAGCACGCCGCAGACCTTCTATAATCCTTATCGTTTTTCGACGCGCTTTAAAACCCGTCCCTATTGACGCTGATCAATCCGCCCGAACTTTGCTGTTCATTCGTCAGGGATTGTTTTAAATCCGCCCCTACAGATGCTGATCAATCACTGGAGATGGTCTTTCATGGAAACCTATTCCGCCGGCATTGACGTCGGCAGTACAACTGTCAAAATGGTGGTTTTAAACGGGCAGTCCGAGATTCTTTTTTCCCGGTATGCCCGTCATCATGCCCAGACCCAGGCCACGCTTTCCTACATTCTGGAGGAAATTCAGCAGAAGCTGGGGAACGTCTCCCTTCGGCTGAGCATTACCGGCAGCGGCGGCATGGGCCTGGGTCAGGCGCTGCATATTCCCTTTACCCAGGAGGTGGCCGCCGTGGCCTGTGCCCTGCGCCGGCAGTATCCGCAGACGGATGTGGCCATTGAACTGGGCGGCGAGGACGCAAAAATCATCTATTTCGACGGCGGACTGGAAGAACGCATGAATGGCGTCTGCGCCGGGGGGACGGGCAGCTTTATTGACCAGATGGCTTCCCTGATGCAGACGGACGCGCCGGGGCTGAACAGCGCCGCGAAGGATTATCAGACCATCTATCCCATCGCCGCCCGATGCGGCGTCTTTGCAAAATCGGATATTCAGCCTCTGATTAACGACGGAGCCACCCGGCCGGATCTGGCGGCCTCCGTGTTTCAGGCGGTGGTAAACCAGACCATCTCCGGATTAGCCTGCGGAAAGCCGATCCGGGGACATGTGGCCTTTCTGGGAGGCCCGCTGCATTTTCTGACGGAGCTGCGGGCTGCCTTTAAGCGTACGCTGAATCTGACCGAGGAGACGGCCATCGAGCCGGAAAACAGCCATCTTTTCGCCGCCATGGGCGCCGCCCTGCAGGAGGAGCTTTCCGATCCCATGGAGGTTTCCTCCCTGATCCGCCGCCTACGCGACGGCGTAAAGCTTTCCTTTGAGCTCAAGCGCATGCCGCCCCTCTTCCGGGATAAAAAGGAATTTGAAGCCTTCCAGTCCCGCCATGCCCAGGCCCGGGTGGTCCGGCAGGATATCTCCCGGTATTCCGGCCCCTGCTATCTGGGCATCGACGCCGGCTCCACCACCACGAAGCTGGCGCTGACCGGCCGGGACGGCCAGCTGCTCTGGACCTGGTATGCAAACAATCAGGGAAATCCGCTGGAGGCGGCCATCCGCGCGCTGACGGAGCTGCAAAACCGGCTGCCGGAAACCGCGTATATCGCCAAAGCCTGCTCTACCGGCTACGGGGAGGATCTGATGAAGGCCGCCTTCTCCCTGGATTTCGGCGAGGTGGAAACCATCGCGCATGTTACCGCGGCCTCCTTCTTCGATCCCCAGGCTGACTGCGTGCTGGATATCGGCGGCCAGGATATGAAATGCATCCGGCTGAAAAACGGCCATGTGGATTCCATCCTGCTGAACGAGGCCTGCTCCTCCGGATGCGGCTCCTTTCTGGAAAACTTTGCCAATTCCATGGGCTATAAGGCGGAGGAATTCGCCTATGAAGCCCTGTATGCCCAAAGTCCGGTGGATCTGGGAACCCGCTGCACCGTGTTCATGAACAGCAACGTGAAGCAGGCCCAGAAGGAAGGCGCCTCCGTGCAGGATATCAGCGCCGGACTGGCCTATTCCGTCATCCGCAATGCCCTGTTCAAGGTCATCAAGCTGACGGACCCCTCCCGGCTGGGTTCCCATATCGTTGTTCAGGGCGGAACCTTTCATAATCCGGCGGTGCTTCGGGCCTTTGAGGAAATCAGCGGCCTGACCGTGGTCTGCCCCGACATCTCTGGCGTCATGGGCGCCTTCGGCGCCGCACTGCTGGCCTGCCGGCAGGACGACGGAAAGGGAACCGTCATGCTGCCGCTGGAGGATGCCGTGGCCATCCGCTGGAAAACCTCAACCACCCACTGCAACGGCTGCGAAAACCATTGCATGCTGACCGTCAACCGGTTCGACGGCGGGCGGAATCATATCACCGGGAACCGCTGCGAGCGGGGGCTGGGCCGGGGCCGGGAGAAAAGCGATGCCCCGAATCTATTTGCCTATAAGCTGAAACGGATGTTCGATTATGTCCCGGCGGAAAACGCGCCTCGGGGTGAAATCGGCATCCCCCGGGTGCTAAATATCTGGGAGAACTATCCTTTCTGGCATACCTTCCTGACCGCCCTGGGCTTCCGGGTCGTTCTGTCCCCGGTCTCCAGCCGCCAGATCTATGCCCTGGGCATGGAAACCATCCCCTCGGAAAGTGAATGCTATCCCGCCAAGCTGGCCCATGGTCATGCCCAGTGGCTGCTGAATCAGGGGATCCGTACCATTTTCCATCCCAGCGTCTTCTATGAGCGGCAGGAAATCCCCGGCGCCCCGAATCACTATAATTGTCCCATGGTCTGCGCCTATCCGGAAAATCTGAAAAATAACCTGGAGCTGCCGGAGGACGTCCGATATCTGCATCCCTTCCTGGCCATGACCGATGAAAAAGCGCTGGCGGAGGGGCTCGTCCCCTTCTGCCGGGAAACCTGGGGTATCTCCGAATCGGAGACCCGCCGGGCCATCGCTTCGGCCTGGCAGGAACAGCTGCGGGCGAAGCGGGACGTGCTGGAGGAGGGCAAAAAAGCTCTGGCCTGGATGGAAACGCATCACGCCAGGGGCATCGTGCTGGCGGGGCGGCCCTATCATGTGGATCCGGAAATTCACCACGCGATTCCGGAAATGATCAACGGATACGGCCTGGCGGTGTTGTCCGAGGACAGCCTGCCGGTCTCTCCGGTGCGTCCCCTGCGGGTTAACGACCAGTGGGTCTATCATTCCCGGCTTTACAGCGCCGCCCAGTACGTGGCCGTCCATGAAAACCTGGAGCTGGTGCAGCTGAAGTCCTTCGGCTGCGGGCTGGATGCGGTCACCACGGATCAGGTCTGCGAAATCCTGGAAAACGCCGGCCGGATCTATACCGTGCTGAAAATCGACGAGGTCAATAATCTGGGCACCGCCCGCATTCGGATCCGGAGCCTGCTCAGCGCCGTCCGCCTTCGGGACGGCCGTACCCCCGCGCCGGTGGCTCCCCAGCCCTATGCCCGCCAGATTTTCACAAAGGAGATGCGGAAGGCCGGTTATACGATTCTGGCGCCCCGGATGAGTCCTATTCACTTCGATCTGCTGACCCCTGTCTTCGAAAGGCGCGGATATCGCCTGGAGATGCTGGAGAATGAAGGCCGGGAAACGGTGGATGCGGGACTGACCTATGTCAATAATGACGCCTGCTATCCCTCCATCATCACCATCGGCCAGATGATGGAAGCGGTGCTTTCCGGCCGGTATGATACGGATCACCTGGCCCTGATCATGTCCCAGACCGGCGGATGCTGCCGGGCCAGCAATTATATCGCCTTTATCCGCCGGGCCCTGGATCAGGCCGGCTACCCCCATATTCCGGTCATCAGCCTGAATTTTGCGGGGCTGGAGAAGAACCCCGGCTTCCAGGTTTCCCTGCCCATGCTGGTGGACGCGGGAAAGGCGCTGGTAGCCGGAGACCTGCTCATGAAGTGCCTGTATCGGGTTCGGCCCTATGAAAAGGAACCCGGCAGCGCCAACCGGCTGCTGGAAAAGTGGCAGAAGCGGATCATCGCCTCCCTCTCCGGCGGAGAGAAGCTTCCCTTCCGCCGCATGTGCGAGGGCATCGTGCAGGATTTTGACGCCCTGCCGATTCAGGAGTCCCTTAGGAAGCCCCGGGTCGGCATCGTTGGGGAAATCCTGGTCAAGTATATGCCCATGGCCAATAACCATCTGGTGGATCTGCTGGAGAAGGAAGGCGCAGAAGCGGTGGTTCCGGATCTGATGGATTTCATCTATTATACCCTGTATAATCAGAGCTTTAAGGTGGAAAACCTGGGAACCTCCCCGATTTCGGGCCTGGCGGCGGACTGGGGCGTTCCCCTGCTGCAGCGGTTCTGCAAACCGGCCATCGAGGCGCTGGAAAAGAGCCGGCGCTTCATCCCGCCCACTCCCATCGCCCATACAGCGGAGCTGGCTGCCCCCTTCCTGTCCATCGGAAATCAGTATGGAGAAGGCTGGTTCCTCTGCGGAGAAATGGCGGAGCTGCTGGAAAACGACGTGCCAAATATCGTCTGCATTCAGCCCTTCGGCTGCCTGCCTAATCATGTGGTGGGCAAAGGGGTCCTCAAGCAGCTGCGGAAGGTTTATCCCCAGGCGAATATCGCTGCCGTGGATTATGATCCAGGCGCCAGTGAGGTAAACCAGATCAACCGGATCAAGCTGATGCTGACCCAGGCCAGAGAAAGAATGAAACCGCAGGCCGCAGCGGTTCCGCCCCAGGCCATGTGAGCCGGATCAGCCGTTCCGGGCAGAGGCTGCCCGCGTCCGGGAAAGAATGCTGTAAAGACCATAACAAAAGGATCTCCGGAGCCTGAACGTTCCGAAGATCCTCTTTTTTTCTTTTTTTCGCGGATGCGCTCCTTCTTCCGAATCCATAGGATGAAGGAATACTTCCAGGCCTTTGCCCTTTCTCTTCGGCGCGGATGCGTTCCGGCTCCTACAGCCCGTATTTGACGCGGATTCTTTCCAGCTTTTCCCCGAAGGGCTTGCCCAGCAGAAGCAGGAAGAGCACGTTGCTGGCGGCG
Organism: uncultured Oscillospiraceae bacterium; assembly: GCA_964565635.1. GTDB lineage: Bacteria > Bacillota > Clostridia > Christensenellales > Aristaeellaceae > Aristaeella. Next base: position 5,863 of record CAZMFY010000010.1, on the reverse strand, counting down.
TAGCTGATCATATAGGGCAGCGATGTCACAAGGGCCGTCCCGTAAAGGGCCATATTAACCCCTCCCTGATACCAGAGCACGGTCCAGATATCCATGAACATGGAATAGGCCACCCCCGCGAAAATCCCATAGGCCGCCAGGGCGATCCGGCTCTGCTTCAGCCCATCGGAGAGCAGCCCCGCCAGCAGTCCCAGCATGCCCCAGGCGAACATCTGGAAGGGCGTCCAGGGGCCCTGCCCGGAGAAGAAATTGGAAATCAGCGCGGAAAGGGATCCGGTCAGAAACCCGGTCTCCCCGCCGATCCAGATTCCGGTAATTACCACGATGGCCGTGATGGGTTTAAACCCGGGAATCGGCGCAAAGATGATTCGCCCCATGACGCTCAGGGCCGTCATCACCGCGGCGACGACCAGCCGTCTGGTGCCCACGGTTTTCCGCTCAAATCCCGCAAAGAACAGCAGCTGGGAGAGAATCACCATTCCCAGGATTCCCCAGGCGTAAAACCGCTCCCCCAGCAGCCATCCCCCAAGGACCACCAGCAGGGGCATCAGGACCAACGGCAGCATCCATCGAAGCGTGCGTTTCACGGATTCCTTCATGCCCGGCTCGCCTCCCTCAGCAGGGCGGCCGCTTCCGCCACGGTCACGCATCCCGGAATCATGCGGGTCACCGGCGGCATATAGTAGCTTCCGCCAGCAAAAAACGCGTGGGGTTCCTCCGGCGGTTCAACCTGCCCATGGAACAGCAGTCCGCACCGGTCAGATGCCTCCGCCGCAAACTCCGCGTCATGGGTCACCATCAGGATGCCGGTTCCCTCTTCCCGCAGCGTCCGCAGAACCTCCAGCACCTTCCTCCGCCACGCCCCGTCCAGTCCACTGGTCGGCTCGTCCAGCAGCAGCAGTCTGGGTCCGGAGGCCAGCACCTTGGCCAGCCCCAGCAGATGCTGCTCCCCGCCGGAAAGATCATAGGGATGCCGGTCCAGCAGGGTTCCCAGCCCGAAGGGCGCTTCCTCCGGCCGGATTCCGGAATCCTTCAGCTCCTCCCGGACGGAGGCCCGCAGGAACAGCGTCTGGGGATCCTGCGGCATCAGCGCGACGCCGTGCCGCCGCATCTCCTCCCGTCCAAGGGCCTGGGCTCTCTTCCCGAAGAGCCTGATCTCCCCGCTGTAGGGCCGCAGGAATCCGGCTCCCATCCGCAGCAGGGTAGTTTTTCCGCTGCCGTTTCCTCCCAGCAGCGTCGTAATCCGCCCCTCTTCCGCCCGAAAGCTGACGGCCCTCAGGATGTCCTTCCCCTCCCGTTCAAAGCGGAAATGTACCTCCCGCATGGCCAGCAGCGCCTCAGAGGAACGTCCTGCCTCATCCGCCTGCGTTCCTCTCTTCCCCACAGAAACGGCCCGGCCGCTCCTTCCGCCTTCCTCACCGGTTTTCAGGGGTCCGTCCTGTATCGGTTTTCCTCCCGCGCCCAGCGCAAGAGACGGAAAGGACTGCGCAATCCAGCTTCGTCCCTCTCCCGTACTCAGCGGACAGCTTCCTTTCCCGCCCGATGCGTGCCATAGCCTGGCAGCCGCCGGCAGCGCGTCCTCCGCCGTGCCGCTCCAGGCTTCCGGCTTCCCGCAGACGTCTCTGGGGCATCCCTCCAACAGAATCCTGCCGTTTTCCATCAGCATCAGCCGGTTCGCTCTGCTCAGGCTCCCCTCCAGCCGGTGTTCCGCCATCAGGATGGTCATTCCCGTCTCCCGGTTCAGCCGTTCCAGCGCGGACAGAAAGCGGTCCGCGGAAATCGGATCCAGCCGGGAGGTGGGCTCGTCGAGCAGCAGCAGCTCCGGCATCATCACCGTGGCCGCCGCCAAATTCAGCAGCTGCTTCTGGCCTCCGGAAAGCCGGTCCACGGGCAGCTCAAAGGCCTCCTCCAGTCCGAAGAACTGGGCCGTTTCCGCCACTCTCCGCCGCATTTCCCCTTCCGGAACCCCAAGATTCTCCATCCCGAAGGCCAGCTCATGCCATACCCGGTCCGTAACGATCTGTTCCTCCGGCCGCTGCGCCACGTAAGCGATGGCGGCCGCCCGCTCCCGGGGATCCATGGTTTCCGGCTCCCGTCCACGGAACCGGATGCTGCCCTGCCGCTCTCCCCGGGGCGCCAGCTCCGTCTTCAGCAGGCGAAGCAGCGTGGATTTTCCGCATCCGGTGGGCCCCGTCAGCAGGGCAAAATCCCCCTGCGCCAGTGAAAGGCAAACCTCCCGCAGCGCCGGCCCCTGACCCGTCGCGTAGGAAAAGCTCAGATTTTCAACCGTCAGTAATTCCATCTTGTCCTGTCCTTTATTTCTCTGCCGCGCAGGAAAAGCTCCGTTTTTCGTATGTGTGCCATGCCGCCGAATCCTGCCCTCTTTCTCCCGGTCGTCCGGGAAAAGCTCAGATTTTCGACAGCAGAGAATTCCACTTGATTCTGTCCGTTATTTCCCAGGCCGCTCCCGCCAGGCAGAGGATCGTATACATCGCGTAGATGCCTGTGCTCAGGATTCCTGCCTCCGGCCGTTTCATCTCCGGCATCCATTCGTATCGAATCACCCCAGAGATCAGTCCCCCCGCCGCAGCCAGCGCCAGCATCAGGCTGCAGACCGTCCACAGGGTATCCTTTCGCTCCCAGGGATGCAGCCTGTATCGGGTTCGCCGGCCGGTACCGTATCCCCGGGCGGTCATGCTGTCCGCCATCGTCACCCCGTTCTCCAGTCCCCATGTGGTCAGTCCATCGAATCGTCGGATCGCGCTGCGGATCCGGTCCGGGCCGTTGTCTTCCCGCAGAAGTCCCAACCCTGCCTGCGCTTCCCGGATATTTCCCGCCTGCCACCGCAGCAGGGGAATATAGCGGAGCGCCATGCTGAAAACCAGAGCCACCCTGGGGTTCAGCCCGCTCATCACCGTCATCAGCCGGTCCGTATCCATGACCCGGGTGAAGCATCTTCCCCAGATCAGCGCGGAGCCGATCATGAATCCCATGATCACTCCGTACAGCACCGCCTCCAGGGTTACCGGGTTTCGGTTCAGAAAAAACAGCACCGTCTTCCCGTTGTGATTAAACAGGGGATTCAGCAGGCTGCTCAGCGCCACCGCCCCGCAGGAAAAGGCTCCGGTCTTTCCCCATCCCTGCCGGTCCAGCAGGATAAGCGTCGCCAGACCGGAAAAGAAGCAGAGTCCCGCGGTCACGGGATTGATGGAAAAAACCGCGGGGAGCAGCACGCACAGAAAATAGACGCATACCGCGGCGGGATGCAGTCTTTCCATGGCTTTCATGCCTTTTCTCCCCTTTCCCTATTCGTTCTTCCCCAGGTTGGTGGTATAAACCCATTCCACCCGGTCCCCGTCCTTCAGGCTGTATTGACTGCATCCCACGTCCGACCAGATTCCATTCACTCGGAACATCCATCCGGACAGGTTTCCGAATTCATATTCGTACAGGTATTCGATGCCCCGCACATAGGCGCCGGCCACCGTCCCGTCATATTCCATCTGCAGCCGGTTCAGCCTCACCGCTTCCTGCAGCTGGTCAAACGCGGTTTCCCCCTCCGCCATCCGGATTTCCGTCACCGGAAGAATCTCTCCGTCCGCCGGCGCGTATTCGCTTTCTCCGGCCACGGCGTCGCATCGGATGGAAATGGTGGTGGAATAATTCCGTTCCCGTTCCGCGTCCCTTCGGACTTCGTAATGCTGTTCCGGGCTCTCGATCTCTGTCACCGTGATTCCTGCGGCCAGCAGAATCCCGATCAGCAGCGGAAAAACGTAGCTCCGCCAGTTCCGCTTTCCCCGAAGCAGCGCCAAAAGGATTCCCAGGAGCCCTGCCGCCCCTGCCAGCATGTATCCCCAACCCTTCCAGCTAATCCGTCCGCCGATCGGATTTCCGCTTCCCTGCCAGGCTGGATAATCGAATACATACCATGGCCCTCCGCCCCGCAGGAAGGCGGCGTATTCCGCCAGCGCGCTGAGGCACTGGACAGTGGCTGTATCGTTCCGCTGCCCCGACCGCAGATCGTGGGCAAATCCGTTCCCTTCTACCCGGAACCTCATCATCGCATCCGTAACAGTGTTTTCGTTCCGGATAAACCGATCGTCCTTCTCCGGATCGATCTGAAGGCTGCAAAGGGCCAGCAGCACCTGGGCGCAGCTTTCCGCGCTCTCCAGCCCCATGCCCAGAAAGCCGCCGTTCTCCTGCTGAACCCGGGACAGGGCTGTCATGCCCCTTTCAATCGCCTCCGCCGCCCCCGGAATCTCCCGGCAGCCTGCCAGCGCCTGCAGACACATGGCCGTGCAGTCCACATCGCAGACGTCTCCGATCACTGCCCAGCCGCCGTCGGCCAGCTGAAGGGCCGCCAGCCTCCGGACCACGTCCTCCGCCGCCTCTTCTTCCGCTGCTCCGTTGTTGATCAGATGCAGGGCAAAAACCAGGGGCATCAGGGTCGTTTCCTGAAGCGCCGCCTCCAGCGTTTCGTGAATAAAAGGGTGAGCCTCTCCCAACGCCTGCAGCGTCAGCGCCATCCGCTCCCTGCGGGTAATGCTGCCCGTCTCTCCCTCCGCCTTCTCCCGCAGTAAGGAGAGCGCCCTGCCGTAATCGGTTCCGGAGACGCGGAAAACGTCCCCGTCTCCTTCAGCCGCTGCTTCGGCCGATTCAATCCATTCCATCCGCCGCAGCAGCTGGATATACCATCCGCCGATCCCATCCGCAGTCCTGGTAAGATCCTGATCCACCCAGTCCTGAACCGTCTCCCGCCCGGCCCGACCGACCTCCTCCGAAAGCATGCTCCGAACCCATGCTTCCGGATTCTCTCGTTTCCCGGTATCCTCTCCCGTCGCGCCGGCCCAAAGCAGCATCAGGGCCGTCAGGAGCCACAAAAATCGTCTCACGCGCATTTCCCTCCCGTTTCTCCTATTCTACTGCACATCCTTTCCTTTCTGCAATCCCGTCCGCCGGATTCAATCGGTGTTTCCTCTCCGTCCGATTCAGTCGGTATTTCCCTTTCAGCGGATTCAGTCGCTGATTCCTGTTCGCCGTATTCAATCGATATATCCATATCCTGAGTTTGACAAAATGTTTATCTAATAAAGCGAAACAAACGAAAAAAAACAATCCGAATGCAAAATAATCGTTGACACCGGGATGGGAAACATGATAAACTTCAATTGTTAGCAGGAGCTAACTAAATGGATGTCCTTTCAACCTCCATCAATTGAATCCCCATTCTTCAAACGGAAAAGCTCCCGATCCGGACCGCATACCGGAAACGGGAGCTTTTTCAATCGTGGATTTGTTAATTTTCAGAATTTCCGCTGAAGGATCAGGGCTCTTACCCGACACACTCCGCGCCCTTTTCCATGGCCAGGCGGTTAATCGGCAGGAGATGCTCCTTCTTCGGACCGAAGGTAATCTTCAGCGCTTCCATGGCGCTGTCAATCGAGACCACGCCGGTCTTCTTCAGGATGGCGCCAAGCATCACCATGTTGGCCACACGGGAATTCCCCAGCTGCTCGGCGATGCCGTTGCAGTCCACGGGAATCGCGGTAATGTCGTCCCGATCCGGGGTGATATCGATGAGGGAGGAGTTATACAGCATGACGCCGCCCTTTTCCATGGCAGGCGTAAACTTGATCATGCTGGGTTTGTTCATGATGACGGCGATGGGAATCTCCGTCACCAGGGGAGAACCGATGGGCTCATCGGAGATGACCACGGCACAGTTGGCTTCGCCGCCCCGCATTTCCGGGCCGTAGGAGGGCATCCAGGATACGTTCTTGCCCTCATGCATGGCGGCCTTGGCCAGCAGCTGACCGATCAGGAGAACGACCTGTCCGCCAAAGCCTTCAATAAGGAATTGCGG
>CAZMFY010000009.1:0-24586 GCA_964565635.1 uncultured Oscillospiraceae bacterium | reverse complement strand
ACCGGTTTCCTCCAGAAAGCGGATCATGCCGCCCGGAACGGTTTCCTCCCAGGTCAGTCCCGTGTCCCGAAGCTCCACCAGCTTGTTCTTTCCGTGATAGTCGCTCCCCGCCGTTACCAGCAGGCCGTACTTTTCCGCGAAGCTCAGAATCTCCTCCCGCAGCTTCCGGCTGAAGCCGGAATAAAAGGCCTCCACGCCCCGCAGGCCGAAATCCATCAGCCGCCGCAGGCGCTGATCCATATCCTCGCCCAGAATCAGCTCGTTGCCGCTGCCGAAGGCTGGATGCGCCAGCACCGGAATCCCGCCGCCCTCCAGGATGCCCCGGATAGCCGTCTCCGGCAGGACGTAGGCCGCCGGCAGATGAAGCTTGTCGATATATTCTTTAATCGCTTCCTCCCGGGTGGCCGCGTAGCCGTGGCGCACCATCAGGTTGCCGATATGCGGTTTCCCCGGGCTGTCCATGGCCTTCAGGGTTTTGAGTTCCTCCTCCGTAAAGGAAAAGCCCCAGGTTTCCTTCAGGAAATCCAGCCGCTGCTGCAGCTTGCTCAGCCGCAGCTGGTGCCCTTCCTCCAGCACCCGGCGGATCCCCTCGCTGTTCGGATCAAAGCCGTAGCCCAGAATATGATATTTCCCCTGCCTGTCCCGGCAGGAAAACTCCGCGCCGGACAGCACCCGCGGATCCTCCGCCCTCCGGGCCGCCGCGATCCGGGCATAGCCCTTGACCTCGTCATGATCCGTCAGCGCGAACAGCTCCAGCCCCGCCGCCTTCACCTTCTCCAGCAGCTCCTCCGGGGTGTCCGTCCCGTCGGAAACGGAGGAATGCATGTGCAGATCCAGATTGCGTATGTCTTTCATCTCAAAACTCCAGTGTATCCACCCGTTCCAGCAGCTCCGACAGCATTTTTTCGCACAGGGCGATCATCTGCCGTCCCTCCGGCCGGTTTTTTCCGTCCCGCCGGATCTCCCGGCGAATGATCCGGGTCAGCCCGATGATCATGGCCTTCTCCTCCACCTGCCGGATCCGCGCCGGATCCTCCGTATCCAGGTACAGTTCAAGGGTTCTGCGCCACAGCTGATGGCAAAGCTCCGGATCAATCCCGAAGTATTCCCGGATGGTTTCCTGCCGGATCAGTCCGTAGCCCACATAGGCGTTATACATGCTGCCCAGCTCAAAGATCGGATGTCCGTGGCAGAGGGTATCCATATCGATCAGCAGGGCTTCCCCGTCCTGCATCATCACATTCTTGATATGATAATCCCCGTGGAGCAGATGATCCTCCTCCGGCACCGCCTCGATCAGCCCCCGAAGCTTTTCCAGCTGACGCCCGGACAGCTCCTCCTGCAGGTAGGAGACCCATCCCAGGGCCTTGCTTTTCATGTCCGGCAGGCTGGGCGACTGAATCTCCCGGGAATGGATCAGCTTCAGCAGCGAGACGCTGGCCTCCGCCACCTCCTCCAGGGTTTTCTCCCCCGCGGCCAGCAGCTTCGCCAGGCCTCGGGCGTTCAGCAGCTCAAAAACCGATCCGTATCCGCCTTCCCGAATGCGAACCACGTCGTAGGGGATGGCGGTGGGCACCCCCGCCACAAAGGCCAGCCGGGCCAGCTCCTGCTCCTGCCGGATCTCCGGCAGGGCATCCGGCTGCCGGTAGGCCTTGACGATGGTTTCCGGATCGATGCGGTACACCCGGCCGTTCGCCCCCGCGTCCAGCACCTCGCATCCCTCCAGGGAAATCACCCGATAGGCCCTGCGGATCTCCATCATCTCCGTGAAGCCGGTCATTTCGAAGATCTCATACAGCTCCGAATGCACGTTGGCCACGATGGTATGGTCGATCCGCTTTTTCAGCCGCAGAATCACGCGAAGCCCCGAACTGGAGCAGTATTCCAGCCCGTCGCAGTCCAGCTCCACGGCCTCGAGGCCGTATCGCTCCACCGCCTCCCGGATCTGCGTCTCAATCTCCGGCGCGTTCGCCGTGGTGATTCTGCCGGAGAGGGCGATCACCGTGCGCCCGTTCTCTTCCCTGCTCTGAATCATGTCCATTTCTTATCTCTCCCCGTCCCGGAATCCCCGGTCCAGATCTCCCTTTTCCGTCTCCGCCCGATGCGGTACGGCCGCCGGTTCATTTCCCTCCACCGGGAACCCTGTATCCCCTGTTCATACGGCTCCGGCGGGGCACCTGTCACGGGATGAACGCAGAACGTTTCTTCCCGTGCCGCCCGGATAAAAAAACCGCTTCGCTCACACGGAGCGAAACGGAAAGTCGCAGTCCGGAAGCCTGCCGGAAAAGGCTGCAGCGGGTATTCGCCCGTCTTCAGGCCATTTTCTTGATGATCGTCATCTCCACGATGCTGCCCTTGATGCTGACCCGGATGTCGTCCGCCACATGGGTCACGACGGATTTTTCCAGCTCGTCCCAGGCCTCCCGGGCCGCGGAATCGTCCTGCAGCACGCGGGTGCTCAGGGCGTTCTGGTATTCCGTCATGGACCATTCCAGATCCAGCGTCGGCGTGCTGCTGGAAATATCGTACATCCCCGGCAGCATCAGGGGCGTCGTCATCGCCGCCACATCCGCGTCGGCCCCCCGGTCAAAGAAATCCCGCAGGCGGCCCATCAGGCCCTTCGCGGATTCATTCTTTCCGCTGGAGGCAGCCGAAAGCAGCTGATCCCGCTTCTCGCTGTCCATTCTGGTCACGACCTGCAGGTGCAGCTCATATACGTGGTTCTGATCCTCAATCCAGAACTTTCCCTCCGGTTCCCCGGTGATGGAGCGCATCATGCCCATCAGCTCCTCCGTCAGCAGCCGGAGATGCAGGGTGTTCTTTGCGCTGAGTTCCTTGTAAACCGCAACCTTTTCCGCCTGCGCCAGCGCCGCTCCCATATGGGCGCCGCGGGAGGAAACAGTAATGATATCGCTTCTCATGCCATGCCCCTTATTCGATATTCAGAATGTCGGCAAAGCCAGTCACGTCAAAGACTTCCGCCACGATCTCATTCACATGGGTGACCTTCATGCCGCCCTTGCCGCTCATAATCTTATGGGCGGAAAGCAGCACACGGAGCCCCGCGGAAGAAATATAATCCAGCTTGCTGAAATCCAGGGTCAGGCTGTCCGCCTCTCCCAGGCTGCCCTGCAGTTCCTTTTCCAGCTCCGGCGAGGTCATGGTATCCAGCCGGCCTTCCAGGGCAATCGTCAGATCTTTCCCATTCAGATTCTTTGAAATGGTCATTGTATGCCTCCTGTATGCGTTCTATCCGGGGGACGGTTCTGTTAAAATCATCCGGGGATATTGTAAGAAAAACCCCTGTTTCTGTCAAGAAAACCGACGCAATTTTATGATTCCGTGCCGTTTCCATCATCATGCGGCTTTCAGGGCTCATTGTTCGGGAAATAAGCGCTTATTTCTGCAGCGTGACGGTCCCCGCCCGGATGGCTTCCAGCAGGCGAAGGAGATCCTCCATCCGCTCCTCCAGCCGGCGGCCGTAGTCCGTGTCCCGGATGCATTTTCTGCGGGGATAGGAGGCAAACTCAAAGGACTGGGACTGGATGTCCCGGCCGGTTTCCTGGGCATCCTTCAGGGAGGTAAAGGGCTGATGGGACATGAGCCGCATGCCGTGGCTGTTGCTGATCAGGGTATAGCCCGCAATCCCGGTGGTCTTCTGATAAGCCCGGCAGAACCCGCCGTCGATCACCACCAGCCGGCCCCCCGCCTTCAGGGGGCTTTCTCCGTGGGTCACGCGCACCGGCGTATGCCCGTTGATGATTCTGGCTTCCCCTCCCGTCAAGCCGAATTCCGCCAGCATCCGCGTGCACTGCTTTTCATCGTTGTAGCGGATATAGTATGGATTCCGCGGCTCCTTCCAGGCTTCCTCCTCCGGGATCAGCGCCCGGGCGAAGGTCTTGATCTTCCGGCCGCACAGGGGGGAATCCGTGCCGCACCAGAGATACCACATGAAGTCCAGCGCCCGCTGATCCCCTTCGTAAAAGGCGCGCCGGGCCATCCGGTCCGCATAGTCGAACAGGGCCTTTCCGCTGTAGCGGCGGCCTTCCAGCTCCTTTTCCAGGAAAGCGCCCTCCTCCGTCAGGGGGATGCATCCGTGGAACAGCAGATTCCCGTTAAACACCCGGTACAGCCATCCCCGGCGGTACAGGAAGGTGACGTGCTCCTGCAGCCGCGGGCTCCGGATAAAGGAATGGCGAAGCTCTTTCATGATCCTCGCTTCCTCATCGTTCAGGGCGTAGGGATCTCCCGGGTCAACAGTGATCAGGGGTAAGGGCTTTACGGGCCAGACCCTTCCGTCGATCTCCACCTGCCCTTTCTCCCGGTCGATCCGGTGCAGCAGGAGCCGGTCCTCCATCTGGAAATCCGGATTGCGCCGAACCAGCTGGCCCTCCAGCTTGAACATCATCACCTGGATGGCCCATATGGCCGCCTGATCCGCCGGCAGCTCCGGATAGGTTCTTTCCGCGAACCGGGTCAGCTCCCGCAGGGGAATTCCATAGCCCCTCTCCAGGATCTCCGTGTTGCGGTATTTCAGGCTGTTTCCGACCACGGCCGCAATGCAGCACCGGCTGCCGGAGGCCGCTCCCATCCAGAGAATATCGTGGTTTCCCCATTCGATATCCACGGAGCGGTGGTGCATCAGAATATCCATGATGCTGTCCGCCCGGGGCCCCCGGTCATAGATATCCCCCACCACATGGAGCCGGTCCACCGCCAGATTCCGGATCAGCTCCGCCAGGGCCGTCAGCAGCTCGTCGATGCTCTCCGTCCGGATCAGGATATCCAGAATGGCGTTGTGATACACCCGCCGGTTATCCACCTGCTCGGTTCCCCTTCCGCCTCCGTCGTCCTGATAGTGCATCAGTTCGTCCAGCAGGAAGGCCCAGGCCGGGGACATCATGCGCCGGACTTTGGAACGGGTATATTTGGAGGAGAGCATCCTGGCCAGATGAAGCATGCATTCCGCCGTCTCCCGGTACCATTCGGCGGTCACCGTTCCCTGCTGATGATCCCGCCGGAGCTGCTCCTCCGGATAGTAGATCAGCGTGCACAGGGCGTCCTCCTCCGCCTGGGTCAGCCGGTCCCTCAGCCAGAGGTGCACCTTTTCCCGGATCACGCCGGAGCAGTTCCGCACGATATGGCAGAAAGCCTCATACTCTCCGTGAATATCGCTCATGAAATGCTCCGTTCCCTTGGGCAGGCTGATTTCCGCGCCGATTCGGGTAATTTCCGTGCACAGCGCCTCCACCGTGTCAAACTGCTCCGCCAGCAGCCGGAGGTATTTCAGTTCCTCAGGGCTCACCGCTGTCATGGGCCGCCTCCTTCCCGGTCTTTCGTTTTCCTGTCGATACCCTGATAAAATACCATATCGCGCCGGGAATCTCAACCGGTTTTCCGCTTTTTGCGAAGCGGACAAAAAGCCGACGGCGGATCTCTGCCCGCCGCCGGCTTCTCCGTTCCCGGCCCTTCAGCTCCGGAGCTGTTTCAGGATTCCGCTTCCCCGCAGCGCCGGAAGCACCGCGTGATAAAAGATCGGAGTCACCACGATGGCAAACCCCGCGTTGATCAGGGAAGGAATCAGCTTTGCGATCAGCACCGCGGGAATGGTATCCGCCGGGACGGGCTCCACATACATCTTGAAGATCCAGGTTTTCAGCATATACAGCGCCACATAGGTCAGCGCACCCGCCACGCAGGAAACGATCAGCGCCGGCAGATCCTTCCACCCCGGTTCCCCCTCCGCCTCCTTCCGCGTCATGGCGCGGAAGATCATCCCGGTCACCCAGGCCATGGCAAACTTGGACACGAAGGTAATCAGGGCGTTGATAAAATCATATCCGCCCAGCATCACGTCATAGAGCGCCGACCCCAGGCCCGCCGCCGCCCCGCCCCATACGGGCCCCAGCAGCAGACCGCTGAGCAGGCACATGGCGTTGGCAAAATGCACCTTGGACTGCCCCAGCGGAATTCTGAAAATCGTGACCACGCAGACAATCGCGGCCATCACGGCGCTGAAAACCACCCTGGTCAGGGTGTCGGATGATTCCTTTTCCCTCATACTGTCTCCCTCCCAAATCGGCCTTTCACAGCCCGTCCGGCCCCTCCGTTTCCGAAGGCCGCTTCGCAGGCTTGACATCGGATTACAGGCACTATATACTTATTTTGGCCTTGTGAAAAGGGCCAGAAAAGGAGATTATTATAAGGCCAGATGAATCGAACGGTAAAAGAAACGCCGCCGGCGTATCTCCGGTTATATCAGGCCCTGCGGGAGGAAATCTGCCGGGGGGACCGCCGTCTGGGGGACAGGCTTCCTTCCCGGCGGTATCTGGCCCGGGATTACGGGCTCAGCGTCGTCACGGTGGAGCACAGCCTGGAGCTGCTGGTGCAGGAAGGCTATGTGGAATCCCGCCCGCGAAGCGGATTCTACGTGGTCTACCGGGAATCGGACGGCTTCGCCTCCCCTCCCGGCCCCGCCGGCTCCCCGGCCGGAAGGCCGGAATCTTCTCCCCCCCTCCGGTCCGACCCGGAGCCTCCTTCGGATCCCTTTCCCTTTTCGGTGCTGGCCCATACCATGCGCAAGGTGCTGACGGAGCAGGGAGAAAGGATCCTCAGCAGGACGCCGAACCGGGGAAGTGCCGCGCTGCGGGAAGCGCTCTCCCGTTATCTGGGCCGCAACCGGGGCATCCGGGCCGCCGCGGATCAGATCATCATCGGCTCCGGGGCGGAATATCTGTACGGGCTGCTGGCGGAGTGGCTGGGCCGGGACCGCATCTTCGCGGTGGAATCCCCGGCTTACGCCCGGATTCAGCAGGTTTACGAAGCCCACGGCGTTCGCTGCGATCCCCTGCCCCTGGGGCAGCATGGGATTCAGACATCCGCCCTGAACCGGACGGAAGCCGCCGTGCTGCATATTACGCCCTTTCGCAGCTATCCCACGGGCATTACCGCCAGCGCCTCCAAGCGGCAGGAATACCTTCGCTGGGCGGATCTGAAAGACCGGTGCATCGTGGAGGATGACTACGAATCCGAGTTCTCACTGCTCCGGAAGCCGGAGGAAACGGTCTATGCCCGTGCTTCCCGGGAAAACGTCATCTATCTGAACACTTTTTCCAGAACCGTGTCCCCGGCCTTCCGGGTCGCCTACATGGTGCTGCCCCGGCGGATGCTGCGGTCCTTTGAGGAGAGGGTCGGCTTTTATTCCTGTACGGTGCCCACCTTCGAGCAGCTGGTGCTGGCGGAGCTGCTGGACAGCGGGGACTTCGAGCGGCATATCAACCGGGTCCGCCGGGCCCGCCGGAAGCAGGAGGACGGGCCGCGCCAGGATATGCCCCCGGTTCCGGCGGAGGATCCGGAATAAACGCCTGTCCGCCTTTCGCGCCGGCCCCTGTCCCTGGTTTTTCCCGGCTCCGGAGCAGGCTTCTTCCCCGGATTTCTCCTTGTGCGATTGACCCGATGATGTTAGAATGGCTGTGATCTTTTTATGGGAGGCTCTTTGAATGGCTCAACTGGCTCAGGCAACCATGCCTTTTCTGGAAACCCTGCGGAGTATCCGCATGCCCTGGCTCACCGCGTTTTTTAATACGCTGACCTTTCTGGGGGACGAGAAGCTGTTTGTGGTCATCGCCATGATCGTCCTCTGGTGCGTTTCCAAGCGAGGCGGTCTCTATATGCTGACCGTTGGCTTCAGCGCCAGCAGCATCGGTCAGACGCTGAAAATGCTCTTTCGGATTCCCCGGCCCTGGATTCTGGGAAATAATCCCGATATTGCCGACAACGCGGCCCGCTTCGCTTCCACCGACGCGGGCGAAGGCATCAGCACCCTGCGGCGGCTGATCAGCAAATTCATGGGCGGCGGCGCCAACAGCTGGTCCTTTCCCAGCGGCCATACGCTGATTTCCGTGGGAACCTACGGAAGCATGGCCGCCTGGTTCAAATCCGGATGGCTGAAAACCATCGGAATTCTCCTGGCGGTGCTGGTTCCCTTCTCCCGCCTGTATCTGGGGGTGCACACCCCCGTGGACATCCTGGGCGGCGCCCTGGTAGCCCTGCTGCTCCTGCTGCTGCTTCGTCCAGTCTTTGCCTCGGATGATGCCGGCCGGGTGCGGGCCGTGCTGATCGGGAACGTGGTGCTCACCGGCATGCTGCTGGCCCTGATGTATCTGGCCCGGCCCGGCGATCTCGCCGGGGAAGACATGCAGCGTTACTGCTCCGGCCTCAAGGACCTGTGGCAGCTGCTGGGCGCCACCCTGGCCCTGGTCATCGCCTTTGAGGCGGACGAGCGCTGGCTGCATTATGAGACCCGGGCCGTCTGGCTGGCGCAGCTGCTGAAAATCGCCGGCGGCTCCCTGATTGTGCTGGGCATTCAGCTGGGGGTGCAGAAGCTGCTGGGCTATGATTCCTCCGCCCTGACCCTGGACAATGTGACCCGGATGGGCATGGTCGCCTGTCTGGCCAATCTGCTGGCCATCACCGCCGGGGCCGCCGTCTGGCCCCTGACCTTTAAGAAGTTTGCAGCAATCGGAAAACAGTAACGCAGTCCCTGCTCCCTCGCCCCTGACAGACGCGGGGGTTGCAAAAAGCGGAAGGCCATGATGCCTTCCGCCTTTTTCATTGCTCCGTTTCCGGGCTGCCCGCGTCTGATCGGTTCGGATCGGATGGACCCGCCTTCCCTGGATCCGCATCTGCCATATTTCCCGGAAGGGCAGGCCCGCTCTTCGATATGGTCACCTCGCCGCGAAGGCTCCGCTCCATCCGCTCCCGGATTTCCCCGTCGCTCAGCCCCCTGCTGAAAAGATAATAGAGCTTGGCGACGGCGGCCTCCGTCGTAATATCGTATCCGCTGATGGCGCCGGCCTCCTTCAGCGCGCAGGAGGTTTCATAGGCCCCGAGGGAGACCGTGCCGTGAGGGCACTGGGAACAGACGATGAGGATCGTTCCGTTGCGGCTGGCTTTCCGGATGATGGGGAGCAGCGAATCCGCGTGCCTGGGGATGTTCCCGGCGCCGAAGGTTTCAATGACGACCCCCTTCAGCTTTTCCGTCATGATGGAATCAAAGAGCTGGAACTGGATGCCGGGGAAAACCTTGATGACCCCGATGGGCACGTTCAGCAGGCGCTGCAGGGAGAACTCCCCGTCGCAGGCGGGAAGCAGGCCGGCCGGATGATAGCGGATTTCGATGCCCGCCTCCGCCAGCACGGGATAATTCGGCGATTCGAAGGCGATCAGATCATCCGCCGAATACTTGATGGCCCGATTTCCCCGAAGGAGCCTGCCGCCGAAATACAGGCAGACCTCGTGTACCAGATCCCCCGCGGCGATCATCAGAGCGGTAATCAGGTTATCCCGGGCGTCATTCCGGATTTCGCACAGCGGGATCTGAGAGCCCGTCAGAATGACCGGTTTATTGTTTTTCCGGAGCATGAAGGACAGGGCGGAAGCGGTATAGGCCATGGTATCCGTTCCGTGCAGCACGACAAACCCGTCATAGCGCGGATAATGATCGGAAATAATCTGTCCGATGGCGTTCCATTCCAGCACCGTGATATTGGAGGAATCCAGCAGGGGATCCATATCCACCATATCCCATTCAGGCATGGAGGGCGCGTGCAGCTCCGGGATCTGCCGGAGCAGGGCGTGGAAAGCCTCCTTCTGAGGCGCATACCCCTGCTCGGTCCCGGTCATGCCGATGGTGCCGCCGGTGTATATGATCAAAATACGTTTGCGCATCCCGCCTCCCCTTCCTGGCCGTCCGACAAATCGGATGTTCAGATCTCTTTCTGCTGCCCGGCCTGGTAGGCGCGGAAAATCTCCATGAAGGCCTTTTTCCGCGGCTGGCTGATCTTCAGCTCGCTGCCGTCGGACAGACGGAGGTTGTAGCCGGAGATATCCCGCACATGCTGCAGATTCACCAGGTAGCAGTTATTGCACTGGGCGAAGCCCTTATCCGCCAGCTCCTTCGCCAGCGCCCCAATGGAGCCGTACCGGCTGTAGGTGCTCTCCACCGTGTGATAGGTCAGCTGGTGGTTCTGAACCTCCACATAGGTAATATCGTCCAGATCCACCCGGGAGGTCCCGGCCTGGGTCGCGATCGAAAGCACATTGGCCCGGACGCTGTCCACCCGCTTCAGGGCTCTGGTGAGTTTCAGCGCAAAATCATAGTAGTTCACCGGCTTTACGATATAGTCCAGCGCGGATACGCTGTAGCCGGCGATGGCATACTGCGTCAGGCTGGTCACGAAGACCAGCAGCACCTTCTCATCCAGGGTGCGCAGGCGCCTGGCCGCCTCCATGCCGTTCATCATGGGCATCTGGATATCCATATAGATCAGATCGAAATCCGCCGGGTAATTCTCCAGCAGGATGATGGGATTATCGTAGACCCGAATGTGAAACTGCGCGCCGTTCTCCTCGGAGAAACGCTCCAGATACCGCTGAAGTGTCTGCGCCGCCTGCGGCTCGTCCTCAACAATTCCGACCCGGATGGCCATGGCTGCTTTACCTCCGCTTTTTCAATGATTTCATGACGAGGATAGCGAAAACACGCCCGTATTGCCAGAATAACAGCGTAAACTGTCCGGATTCTATCGCAGATTCAGCCTTTCTCTCCGTCTTTATCCCCGGGCATAGGGATCGAGACATGCAGGGTATAGATCCCGTGTCCTGCCTCGAGGCTGAGGCTGCCCCTGTACTGCTCGGCAATATAGCGCATGCTCATGGTCCCGAAGCCGTGATGCCGGCGGTCCGCCTTGGTGGTTCCCGGCGCCTGCGTTCCCTGCAGCTGCAGGTTTCCTTCATAATAATTGACGATCTCGATCTCAACGGTTCCTTTTCCCCGCTCCACCGTCAGCCCGATCACCCGTTTCCCGGGATCGTTGACCTTCCGCACCGCCTCCAGCGCGTTCCCGATGGCATTGTTAAACAGGGCGTACACATGGCGTGTGCGCATAAAGGAGAGCGCCTCCCCGTCTGCCAGACAGGTAAAGATGATCCCCTCCTTCCGGCAGGTGAGCTGGTGGATATACAGCACCGTGTCCAGGGCCTCGTTCCCGGTGCGGATGTTGCTGTCATAGATTTCCATGGCCTCCTGCAGCTCCGCGATCTCCCGGTCCGTAAGCCTCCCGGAAAAATCCTCCAGCTGGTGCTTCAGATCGTGGCAGCGCATATTGATGATATCAATGTTCTCCTTCATCTGGGCAAACTGTTTGCGCTCCTCCGAGAGGATTTGCTCCATCATGGCCATGTCCGCCCGGGTCCGGCTGCGAAACTCGAGGCCGGCGTACTGGGTCAGAATAAAGACGGCCAGGGTCAGCACGAAGATCCGGGTACAGATGTACAGCACCAGGCTTTCGTCCCGGAAATGATTGGTGATCGACCCCATGACGGTCATCATCACCAGGGTGACCAGGGAGAGAAACACCGCTCTTTTCCGGGAAACGGCGTCAATCTCTTCCCGGCTCTGTCCGCGGCGCACGATTCGCCAGACGATGTAATAGATCAGAATATGGACCGCATAGTAAATCAGCCAGTTCAGATTCTCAAACCGCACCGGATCCAGGGGCAGAAGCTGCAGCGTTTGATGCGGGTCATAGCCCAGCATAAACTGCAGCACCGGATAGACGGATCCCGCAATCTCCTTGGCGGCGATGATCGTGCAGCAGCTCTTCAGGATCAGCGTCCAATCCTCGTCATAGCAGAACAGCAGCACCGGAAGAATAACCGCGTACTGCAGAAAAGTAAACAGCATCCGCACAGCCAGGCCGTCCGAGGCCGTACGCAGCCGTACGCCAAGAATCAGCACTCCGGTTACAGACAGGAAGCTGATCAGCACCCGAAGCGGAAACATCCGCCTGCGCTGGAGCCGCCAGCAGAAAAAGCAGGTGGCCAGAATAATCTGAATCTGATCCGCAAAAATCGTATAAAAGCGATAAGCGTAATCGCCCAGCAGGCTGCTCATCCATGCGCTCATGCAGAATCCCCTCATGCCCTTCGGATGGAATGAACGGCATCCCTGCCGGCCGCAGGGCCGGTGAAAATGTCCCTCATTTCCTTCGGGTTCATTTCAATTCATGTCTTTCCGTCTGCATTATGGCACGCCGGGTCTCTCCGGTCAAGAGTTGCATCCGGTTTTCCGCCGCCGTTTTTTAGCTTGCGCCGGGAATCTTTCAGGTTACGCCGAATCGGTTGCGCGGGAGCAGGCGGGCCGCTATGCTTGCGCTGAAAAACGGGCCGATACCCGTTAAAAAAAAGGAGGATGAATCCATGAAAAAGCTGTTTGCCCTGATTCTGGCCCTGGCCCTGTGCGCTTCCCTGGCCGTTGCCTCTGCCGAGAGCACCTATGTGAAGGAATACACCACCGAAGAGCTCACCTCCAACACCTTCCACAACGGCTTTGTGACCGCGCTGAAAGCCAAGGAAGTCAACACCCTGACCCTGAAGGATGACGGCACCTATGTGTATGTGAAGGAACTGGTCTCCGGCTCCGAAGAGGATCCCGGCATGAAGGTCTCTTACACCTTCACCGGCACCTTCACCCAGGACGGCGACACCGTGGTGCTGGCCTTCCCCACCAATGTGAAGTTCTCCGAGAACTGGGGCGGCCTGGTGGATATGGGCTACTTCAAGAACAGCGAAGGCGAAGCGGTTTTCGAAAATGACGAAGTGTCCGGCGACATCGTGCAGTGCAAAGAAGACGAGTCTCACGTTTCCTTCGACATTTTCCCCGGCGAATATGTGAACGACAGCAAGGCCACCTCCGACGCCGCCTTCGACGCCGCGGAGTGCACCGTGACCGTCACCCTGAACGGCGAAAGCTTTGACTATGTCATCGTAAATTCCGACGACGACTGATTCTGAATCGGAACAGATCCGGTTTTGCTCCTGACACAGAGCAGAGAGACGGAGGGGGCGCAGACCCCCTCCGTACTTTTTATGGGAGGATCGCATGCGAAGCGCAAAAAAATGGATTTCCCTGCTCCTGGCCGCGTCCCTGCTGCTGACCGTCCTGCCCGTCCTGGCGGATACGGACGAATTTGCCGCCGCCCTGGAAGGGCGCTATGTCAGTCCGTCCAGGGAGAACGCCACGGAAGTCCGCTGGTGGATGGCCGAGGGCGCCCATACCGACGAGACGCTGGAGGCGGAGGTTCAGGCCATTTATGACGCCGGCTTCAGGGGCATGGAGCTCTGCGCACAGGTGGATTCCGCCGTGTCCGAAACGGAGTACGGGTATGGAAGTCCCCAGTGGTTTCATGATATCAAGCTGGTGCTGAACAAAGCCCTGGACCTGGGCATGACCGTATCCCTGACCTCCGGCACCAACTGGGCCACGGCCAACATTCCCGGCCTGGATCCCCAGTCTCAGGCGGCCAGCCAGATGGTCTTCTCCGTGGAGGAATACCTGAAGCCCGGGAAGGTTAAGGACGGGCCCATCCCCATGAAGAAAAAGATGGGCACCAAATCGGTTCCCGTGCTGGAGACCGCCCGGCTGGTGGGCGTCTACGCCTGCCGCCAGACCACCGGCAACAAGGTGTCTCCCATCCGCTTTGACCCGGACATCCTGGATCTGACGGATCAGCTGACCACCGGGGAGGATGGGGCTCTGGCCCTGGCCTTCACCCCGCCGGATCCGGAAAGCGCCTGGCGCATCTTCTACTACTGGCAGCAGGGGGCGGAGCAGACTTCCTCTCCCGCCGTGGAGCCCGCCTATACCATCAACTACTTTGACGCAGCCGGCGTGGAGGCCCTGCGGGCCTACTGGGAGGCCCATATTCTGGACGATCCTGATCTGAACGCAAAGATCGCCGCCGGGGACGTGCAGGTATTCATGGACTCCCTGGAAATCAATCCCGGCAGCGGCTTCACCTTCTGGTCCCGGGATATGGAACAGGAATTTCTCTCCCGCAAGGGCTATGACATCCGTCCCTACCTCTGCCTGTTCATGAATCTGCCCGATCTCTCCTTCTGGGGAAACGACGGCTTCGGGGCCTACCGGCTGGAGGGCGATGAAGCGGAAAGCCGGCGGATCATGAACGACCTGTTCGACGTCCAGACCCAGCTGTACATGGAGCGGATGCTTTCTCCCCTGAAGGCCTGGCTGAACGGCGTCGGGATCACCACCCGGGCTCAGATCAGCTACGGGCAGCGGCTGGAGATCTCCGAACCCATTCAGGGGGTGGACTGGCCGGAGGCTGAAAACCTGAATCAGAACAACCAGGTGGACATCTACCGCCTGTGGACCGGCGGCGCGAAGCTGCAGAACAAGGTCCTCTCCTCGGAAACCGGCGCGGTCGGCGGCTGCAACTATTTCTATCAGGATCATCTGATGGAAGCCTACGACCTCTTCTCCGCCGGCTTCAGCCGGATCGTATGGCATGTCTGGGAGTCCGCCTACGGCCCCACGGAGACCGGTTGGCCCGGATACCGGGTGCCCGGCGTCGTCTTCCACAGCTTCTATCCCTTCAGCACCCGGGAGCCCTCCGCCAGGGATTATCCCCTCTTCAACGCGCATCTGGGGCGCGCGGCGCAGCTGCTGCGGGAGGGCCGGAGCCGGACGGATATCGGCATGCTGTATATGAATTATCAGCAGAGCATGCCCTCCAACGGCAACCATGGCGGCGTCAACTGGATGCTGAGCCACGAGCCCGTATTCTTCCCCTCCACGTCCCTGCAGGACGCGGGCTATACCTGGGATTACTTCAGCCCCGCCTTCCTGACCGCCGATAACGTCTCCTTCGATCCGGAGGAGAAAACCCTGGAGCAGGCGGGCTATAAGGCCCTGATGGTCTGGCAGGAGTCCCTGACCCTGGAGGGCGCGAAGGCCCTGCTGGCCCTGGCGGAGCAGGGAATGCCCGTGATCCTGCTGCAGGGGGCGGCGGTTTCCTCCCCCTATGCCGCCGATGATCCGGCCGCCCTGGCGGAAACCGTATCCGCGCTGAAGGCGCTGCCCACGGTCACGGAGGCGGCCGACGCGGAAGCGGTGCTTCCTGCCCTGCGGTCCCTGGGCATTGAACCCTATGCCGGTTTTACGGCGCCCAACCGTCAGCTCCTGACCCAGAGCCGGGAAAGCGAAGACGCCCGGTATCTGTATGTCCACAACTACTGCGACGGCACGTATATGGGGCTCCAGTCGGAAGGCGCGGCCCAGGATGACCACGGCGCGTCCATCAGCACGGAGATCACCGTGGACGGAACCTTCATTCCCTATGAGATCAATGCCTGGAGCGGGCGGATGAACCGGCTGGGCACCTACCGCCACGAAGACGGGAAGACGATCTTCCCCCTTACGCTGGATTATAACAACATCGCGCTCTTTGCCCTGAAGCCCTGCGAGGCGGACAGCGAGCCCCATGCGGAAACCCGAAAGGCGCTGGACGGCCGGGATATCACCGGCTGGCAGGTCACGGTAACGCGCTGGACGGCCGGAGAAGGCCGGGACGTTCGGGAAGAAACGCTCTTCGGCCAGACCGTCGCCGAGAGCGCCGTACCCACCGTCAAAACAGAGATTCCCGTCACCCTGGAGACCCTGACCGGCTGGGATCAGATGCCCGGCATCGGCCCGGACGCGGTGGGTCAGGCCCACTATGCCGCCTCCTTTGACTGGGACGGCAGCGCCGACGGCGCGTACATCGACTTCGGCAGCGTGCTGGAGAGCATGCGGGTAACCCTGAACGGGCAGGCGGTGGAAGGCGTCTCCATGACCAGCGGCCTGGTGGAGATTACCCCCTGGCTGGTTTCCGGGGAAAACCGCATCGAGATCGATTATTCCAGCAACCTGAGCAACGCCATCGGCAGCGGCGTCCCCGCGGGCTGGGCCGGATACCATATCGGCCGGCAGTCCTACGGCCCGCAGCAGGCGGTTCTGATCCCCTATGTAAACGAACAGCAACCCTAAACACAGGAGGAAAAAAACATGTCAGTCAAAAAAGGAATGTCCAAAGCCAAATACCTGACCCTGTGGACCCTGATCTTCGCCCTGATCCTCGGGGCCATGGGACTGGCCAACTACGAAGCCCTGAAATGGGACTCCGCCCTGAGCCTCTATTTCGGCGAGGTGGGCGGCCAGCAGACCGCTGAAGGGCAGGAGGGGGACAGCATTTACTTCCCCAGCGATTTCAAGACCGCTGAGGAGCGTCTGGCCCACTCCGAGGATATCGCCGCGCGCATCACCGGAGAAGGCGCGGTCCTGCTGAAGAACGAAAACGGCGCCCTGCCCATGGCGGCGGGCAAGGTCAGCCTCTTCGGCATCGACAATAAGACCAACGGGCTGAAGGGCGTCCTGGAAGGCAAGGGCTTCACCGTCAACCCCACGCTGGCGGACTTCTATGCGGCCTCCACCCATGAGAGCGGCGTCCGGGGCCTGGCCGCGGGCAACGGCTCCGAGACCGGCGCCTGGCAGATCGACGAGGTGCCCCAGAGCGAGTATACCGACGCGGTCAAAGCCAGCTATGCGGATTATAACGACGCGGCCCTGGTAGTTTTCATGCGCACCGGCGCCGAGGGCAACGACCTGCCCTACGACATGAGCCGTTACGGCGGCAGCGCCGAGGAGCATTACCTGGAGCTGAATCAGGACGAGAAGGATCTGCTCTCCGCCGTGAGCGCCTCCTTCGACAAGGTGATCGTTCTGATCTCTTCCGCCAACGCCATGCAGCTGGATTTCGTGGAGGAACCGGCCTACGGCATCGACGGCGTGCTGTGGTTTGCCCGCTGCCCCTACGGCCCCATCGCGGACATCCTTCTCGGCGCGGTGAATCCCTCCGGCCGTCTGCCGGACACCTATGCCTATGATAACCTGTCCAGCCCCGCCATGCAGAACTTCGGCGACTTCCGCTTCGTAAACGCGGACGGCACCCCCGCCGGCTTCTCCTATGTAAACTACGCCGAGGGCGTCTATGTGGGCTACAAGTACTATGAGACCCGCTATGAGGACAAGGTCATGGGCCAGGGCAACGCCGGCAGCTATGACTATGCCTCCACCGTGCTCTATCCCTTCGGCTACGGCCTCTCCTACACGGAGTTTGAGTGGTCCGGCTTCAAGGTGGAAGAGAAGGACGGCGTCTATACCGCCTCCGTCACCGTGAAGAACACCGGCAAGACCGCCGGCAAGGATGTGGCGGAAATCTATGTGCAGAGCCCCTATACCGCCGGCGGCATCGAAAAGCCCGCGGTGGCGCTGGCCCAGTATGCCAAGACGAAGGAGCTGCAGCCCGGCGAGAGCGAAACCCTCACCGTCACCTTCTCCCGGATGGACATTGCCAGCTATGACGATGTAAACGATAAGACCTATGTAATGGACGCCGGCGACTGGTACTTCACCGCCGCCCGGAACGCCCATGAGGCCGTCAACAACGTGCTGACCGCCAAGGGCTTCACCGTCGCCGACGGCATGACCGCGGACGGCAATGCCGACATGGCGAAGAAGATTACCTACAGCGAGAAGACCCTGCTGAACACCGCGGTCACCGGCAAGGAGATCACCAATAAGCTGGATGGAATCATCCGGGCGGAAAATGCCGTGTATCTCTCCCGTTCCGACTGGTCCGTGATGGAGAATAACGGCCTGCGTTACGCCACCACCACCGCCGCGGGTGTTTCCAATGTAGGCAATATCTCCGGCGATACCCCCGCCATCGTCGTCAGCCCGGAGATGCTGGCCAATCTGAGCATGAAAGGCGCGGAAGCCGCCCTGAACCCCAACGATTTCTCCGACGCGGTCAAATACCCCGGCAAGGAAGCCTATACCTACGGCGCGGAAAACGGCATCTCCCTGGTGCAGATGATGGGGCTTGATTACGACGATCCCAAGTGGAATGACCTGCTGGACGAAATGAAGCTCTCCGAGATGCACGCCATCTTCAACAAGTCCGGCTGGGGCTCCGCCGCGGTGGATTCCATCGGCAAGCCCAAGACCCTGGAGTTTGACGCCCCCCACGGCATCGCCAACTTCCTGACCGGCGAAACCCTGTACCACTATCCCTGCGCCACCATGCTGGCCGCCACCTGGAATCAGGAGCTGCAGCATGAATATGGCCTGACCATCGGCAATGACGCCATCGCCACGAATACCTCCGGCTGGTACGCCCCGGGCATCAATATTCACCGCACCCCCTTCGGCGCCCGGAACTATGAGTACTACTCCGAGGACGGCACCCTCACGGGCCTGTGCGGCGCGGCGGTGACCAAAGGCACCGAATCCAAGGGCATGCACGCCTACATCAAGCACTTCGTCATGAACGACGCGGACACCAACCGGAACGCCAACGGCGACGTCGCCGTCTACGGCACGGAGCAGGCTGCCCGGGAAATCTACCTGAAGCCCTTCCAGTACTGCATCGAGAAGGGGGACGCCCAGGGTATCATGCTGACCATGTGCCGGGTGGGCTGGCAGTACACCTTCGGCAGCTATCCCCTCATGACCGCCATCTGCCGGGATGAGTTCGGGTTCAACGGCTGCTACATCACCGACTATACCACCAGCATGAAGGGCAAGGGCAGCGATCAGTATCTGGCCGCTGGCGGCAACCTGGTCCACGCCACCGCCGAACAGACCCTGTCCGATGTGAAGTCCGGCTGGTGCCGCGCCCTGATCCGGGAAGCGGTCCATGGCATCCTTTACAACACCGCCAATTCCCTGGCCATGAACGGCATCGAGGGCGGCGAGAAAGCCAAACCGGCAGCCGTGCAGAAGGGCTTCCCCATCTACAAGATCGCCCTGTACGCCTTCGATGCCATCGTAGGGCTGCTGCTGCTCTTCGGCATGATTAAGGTCTACTCCAAGTGCGGCATGACGGAGGAGGAATTCCAGAACCGCAAGCGCATGACCAAGAAGGGAAAGATGATCCTCTGGATCGTGCTGGGCGTGATTTTCATCGCCCTGGTGCTGGTCTTCATCTTCTGGGCCTGGCCGCTGCTGGTGAAGGCCTTCAAGATCTGATTTATTCCCGCGCGGACTGATTCGCCGGCCGGAAGCTCACTCTTCCCGGTGACAGGTTCTCCCCTGCCCCGCTGCGGGCATCGGAACAGTCAGCCGATTCGCGTCCGCTGAACGGGCTGGAACAAGCTGAAATAATCTAAAAAAAGAAGCGCTCTCGCCATCGCTTTCAAAACGGCGTGAGCGTTTCTTTTTTCGTTGATGCGGTTTTCGTTGGACTTCAGTCGCTTTCCATGCTATGATTTGTACGATGGGAAACAGGCCAGTTACGATGTACCGGTTGCTGCCGCTTCCGGCTTTTGCTATGCTGTATCTGTAAGAGATTCATCGGTAAAACAGCAGTTTGAACGATCAGATGCGAGGGGAAACGCGGAATGCTGAACATTATCATTCTGGAAGATCAGGCAGAGCAGGCGGAGCGCCTGTCCCGGATGCTGGAAAAATACGCGGAAGCTCACAAGGATTTTTCCTATCAACTGAAGCTGTATGACCGCTCCGTTCCCTTCCTCACCGAATACAAGTGCGACGGGGATATTCTGTTCATGGATATTCAGGTGCCGGATATGCTGGGTATCGAAGCGGCCAGGCGCGTCCGGCAGATGGACAATCGGGTGATGATCATCTTTATCACCATGCTCACCCAGTACGCCATCGAGGGGTATTCCGTAGGCGCATTCGACTATGTGCTCAAGCCCGTGCGCTATGAGGAGTTCTCCACCAAGATGGACCGGGCGTGCCGGATGCTGGCGCATCAGAACACCTCCATGACCCTGGAGATACGGACCAAGGAGGAAATCCGCCGCATCAGCGCGGATGAAATCACGTTTATCGAAGTATCCAATCATGATGTGCTCATTCATACGGACAGCGAGATTATCCGGCAGTGGGGAAATCTGAAAAGCTATGAAGACAAACTGGCTCCGGTGCATTTTATCCGCTGCAGCGCGGCCTTCCTGGTGAATCTGAAGTACGTCCGGGCGGTGAACGGAAGCACCGTCATGGTGCATGGCCACGAACTGCCTGTCAGCGCCAGCAGGCGCAAGGAATTTCTGACGGCTCTGGCCCAGTATAAAGGAGGAAGCCGATAATGACCTATATGCCTGTCTGGTATCAGCATTGGCGCAGCGCGCTGCTGCTGCTGCAGTCGGTGATCGGGCTGCTGCTGGTATCCTATCCCATGAAGCGGCGAAGCCGTTTTTATCCCCGGCTGATGCTGTCCGTGCTGGCGGGCTGCATCCTGCAGTATGCCGCCAGGGGGATCTACATCGTGGGCAGCACGCCCCTGGCCATGGTCACCCACGCGGCTTCCGCTTTGCTTGTATATTTTACCCTGAACGGCATTACCTGGTTCTGTTACGATGAAAGCATCTGGACGGTGCTGTTCATGGCCGCCACAGGATATATCGCCCAGGACATGGCTGGCACGGTGAAAACGCTGGTCCGTCAGATCGAATGGGTGAATGCCTTTTCCAGCCGTCCAAACGGCGTGCTGATTGTCGATCTGGTTTGCTATGGCGCCGTGTATACCCTGCTGTTTTTCGCCCTGCGGCCCTTCGTTAAAAACCGGGAGGACAATTTTGACAACAAGCTGAAAGCCATCTTCTCCGTGTTCGTGCTTTTGCTGTGCATCGGCATGGCCCGCCTGACCCAGGATAACCCGGACAGGAACCAGCAGGCCGTGGTCGCCGAAGCGCTGTTTCAGATTGTCATCGACGGATTGGTCATCGCCCTGCAGTTCGGCGTCATGGAGCAGGCGCGGCTCGCCAGCAACATGGAAACCATGCGGGAGCTGGTGCACACCCAGCGGGTGCAGTACGAGGCCAGCAAGGAAAGCGCCCAGCTGATCAACGAAAAATATCATGACCTGAAGCACCTGATCAAATCCTTCCGGGGCACGGTGCCTCAGGAGCAGCTGGATCAGTTGAAGCAGTCCATCGCCGCCTACGAGCGCCCCGCCAATTCGGGCAACGAGGTGCTGGACGTGCTGCTGGCGGAAAAAATCGGCATCTGCCAGCAGCGCGGCATCGTGCTCACCTGCTCCCTGGGCATGACGGATTTCTCCTTCGTAGAGGAGCTGGACCTTTATTCCCTGTTCCAGAACGCCCTGACCAACGCCATCAACGCCGTATCCGCCCTGCCGGATGGAACGGAACGCTTCATCTCCCTGTCTTCGGCCAGGGACGGCAACATGCTGAATATCCACGTGGAAAACCCTTGCGAGGAAGACATCACCTTTGTCAACGGCCTGCCCCAGACCACGGAGGATCCGGACTGGCACGGCTTCGGCATGAAGAGCATGAACCGCATCGCGGAAAAATACAACGGCATGCTCACCGCCCAGCAGCGGGGAAAGATGTTTTTCCTGGATATTCTATTGCTGGCCCCGGAGAAATGATTACGATGTGAAAACCATCAATTGCGCGGTTCGCCTTGCGGCGGGCCGCGTTTTTCTGTACGATCATTTTACAAGATACGCTGCTGAAAGCGTGAAAAGGAGGGACTTTCTTTGAAGAAATTGGTTGCGCTGCTGCTGGCGATGCTGCTCCTGGGCGTTTGCTGCGCTCAGGCGGAAAGCGTCGAATCCGTGTACGATGTGCTTTCCCAGCTCATGAACGGTCGGACCTTTACCCTCACCGTCACCGCCGAATCCGAAGCGGAGGAGCTGGCGAATACGATTGCTCAGTACGGCGCCGTCACCTGCACCCTGAGGCAGGAGAACGATGAAATCCTGCTCGCCGCCGCCTGCGATGGGGATGCTTACCTGAACGCCGCCGCCACGAAAGAAGGCCTGCGCTTCGATACCAATCTGATCGAAAACGGAACCTACGCCGGCGATTGGGCAGACCTGGCCCCGGTGATCACCCGGGAAGAAGGATTGTTCAGCGTCACCATGACCGGTCCCGATCATGAAATGATCCGGTTTACCTGCAAGGTATCCGGCGAAGCGCCTGACGACTGCCAGGTGGAAATCGACATCGGCTACATCACCGGCCCCGGCAACGTGCACAGCCTGTGGGACGGCATCACCAACGAGGGAAGCGAAACCAGCCGGGAATTCTACTTCACCTTCAGCGAGGAAGAATACGGCATGGAATGCGAAGGCGCGTCCACAACGGAATCCGCGGAAGACGGCAGCCTGATCATCACCCGCGAGGAAACCGGCGTGCTCACCTATCAGGAAGACGAGCTGGGCGAAATCACCTTCCGCTCCACTTTAACCATCCGGTAAACAATTACGATGTAAAAAAGCACAGTTGCGCGGTTCACCTTGATTGACTCCCTATTGCCTTTGTAAAATGGCATTACAAAAATTCCCCAAGAAAAAGAAGGAGGAACCCATGATGAAAAAGCTCGTTTGCCTGGTTCTGGCCCTAATGCTGGCCCTGTGCGCCATGATCCCCGCTCTGGCGGAAGGCCGGGAAGCCCCTGAAGACCGCAAGGAAACTGTCACCGAGCTGGACGGCGGCAATGAATCCCATTTCCGCAACTACGCCCCCAAGTTCTGGGAAGCGCCCTGCGACCACGCCGGCACCATTGAAAAGCTGGAATATACTACCTCTGTGTACGGCGACACCCTGAACCAGTGGGCCAACGTGTACGTGCCTTATGGCTACGACGCCTCCAGGCAGTACAACATCCTCTACTTCTTCCATGGCACCAACGAAACCCAGGACAGCTTCATCGGCGACGAACTGGTGAAGAACGCTATCGACAACATGATTGATATGGGTATTTGCGAGCCCTTCATCATGGTGTGCCCCACCTACTATTACAATTACGCCGACCGCGCCACCGACCACGTGGTGTTCGTGGACGAGGTGCGGAACGACCTGATGCCCGCCGCTGAAACCAAGTACTCCACCTATGCCGAAACCGCCGACGAAGCGGGCTTCATCGCCTCCCGCGCTCATCGTGCCTTCTCCGGCTACAGCCAGGGCAGCTCCGTCTGCTGGCAGGTGACCTACCGCTGCATGGACTACGCCAGGTACTTCGTGCCCATGTCCGGCGGCAGCATCCGCAACTACGAGCCTCTCAAGGAAGCCATGAAGGACAACGAGTACGCCAATGACGTGTTCTTCTACATCTGCTCCGGCGGCAAGCGTGACCTGGCCTATGACGGCGTGGTGGAGCTGATCAACGCCATGATCGCAGACGACGCCTTCTCCTTCGGCACCGATCCCGCTGTAAACAACTGCTACGCGGCTATCTCCAAGGAAATCCACCAGACCCTCAAGGGCCGCTTCAACCTGTACAACGCTTTCCAGGATGTGCTGTTTAAATAAATACCACCTTTGTGAACACAAATACGATGTGAAAGTCATCAGTTACGATGTACGTCTTTTAATGAAAGCGCCCATATGTTACAATACAACCATAAAGACGACCTGCCAAAGCAGGTTGAGATAATGAAGGAGGATTTCCCATGAAAAAGATCGTTGCCCTGCTGGCCGCCCTGGTTCTGTCCCTGTCCATGATGAGCTTCGCTTCCGCTGAAATCAAGAGCTCCTACAACCTGAGCGACAACATCTTTATCGATGCGGTGGGCTGGTATGCCACCAAGGACGCTTCCCTGATTCTGCGTGACGACACCAACTACGAGCTGTTCTATCGTGAATACTACTTCGGCACCACCGATCCCGGCCTGAAAGCCAACAAGCTGATCGTGTACCGCGGCACCTATTCCATCACCGAATCCGCCGATGACGAAGCCTGCCACTTCGACATCACCCTGGACACCTGCGACGGCATCTACTTTGAACAGCACGGCAAGGGCTACGGCCGCACCCCCCTGGGCTTCGCCATGGTGCTGGACACCGACCACTGGACCGATGAAATGAGCGACATCGCTTTCCCCGATGGCACCGATGACGGCGCTGCCGACTTCCTGGCCCATCATACCCTGGAAGGCAAAATGTTCACCGTGGAAGACCTGCGGGAAGACCTGGACGACGTGACCCTGCAGAACAGGATCGTTGCCCTGCCCGAAGGCATGGAATCCGTTGAAGCCCTCACCATCACCGAAGGCTGATGAACCATATCCGTTGACCTGAAATTCATTGGGCCGCCGTGCAAAAAGTGCGGCGGCCTTTCTTTACGGCGCTGAGAGAATGGCGCGGTTCCATCCGTTCCCTCCCCCCTGTACGCTGTTCTTTCCACCTTAAACTCCAACCTACGAAAGGAAGAAAAACATGGCCAAGAACAACAAGCCCAAGGGTAAGCTGATCTGGAAAATCCTTTGCGGCGTATTCGCCTTCCTGTTCGCGTTCCTGATGATCGCGGGACCCATCGCCAATAACTACGCCACGATCATCAACATGGTGCTGGGCATCGAGGGCAGCACCGTGGTAGGCGACGCGGCGGAGGATCTGCCGCCCCGCTTCGTATCCGACTATGAGGACAGCGCGGCCCAGGCTGCCGCCGCCGACCTCGTATGCGAGTCCGTGGTGGCCAACGGCGCAGTGCTGATGCTGAACCGGGACGGTGCGCTGCCCCTGTCCGGCAGTGAAAAGGTAAGCCTGCTCGGCGCCTCCTCCGCCCGCTTCGTATACGGCGGCACCGGTTCCGGCGGCATGGACACCTCCAAGGCCATGACCTTAAAGGATGCCCTGGAGCAGGACGGCTTTACCGTGAACCCCACCCTGTGGGCCTTCTATCGGG
>CAZMFY010000008.1:0-24618 GCA_964565635.1 uncultured Oscillospiraceae bacterium | reverse complement strand
CTCCTGGATGGTTTCATAGGCCACCGCCTTCACCTTTCCGGCCAGCAGCGCGTCCGTCTGCTGCCTGTCCGCCGCCAGGTGCAGATAGGTATACAGGATCATGCCGTCGTGGAAAAGAGGATATTCCTCCTCCAGCGGCTCCTTGACCTTGACCATCATGTCCACCAGGTGCCATACGTCCGCCGCGTTATCGATCAGGGACGCTCCCGCGTCCACATATTCGTTATCCGTAAACCCGGAGCCCACGCCCGCGCCTCTTTCCATGTATACATGATGTCCGACGGCCACATAGGCCTTCACGTTGTCGGGGGTCAGGCCAACCCGGAACTCATTGTTCTTGATCTCCTTCACACATCCGATTTTCATCTGCTCAAAATTCTCCTTTATACTGTTTGATATACCAGTCTTCTCCGTCCGTCACCATGACCACCCGGCCGCCGGTCGTGTAATAATGGGGGATTTCCCGATTTTCCAGCTGTCTGGTGACCCTGGGCGTGGAATGCATCCAGTTGGTCACATAGGCGAACCCCGGCGCCACGTCATCCATGAAGGAAGCCACCACCTCCACGATCCCGTGATGGGGAATTTTCAGAATATCCGCCTTCAGCTTTCCGTCCTTCCCCAGCGCGCTGTGATAATAGCGGGCCGTTTCCCCGCTGGCATCCCCGGTCATCAGCACGGAGGAATGGCCGAATTCGATCATCAGGGCGGAGCTTTTCGCGTTGGGGTCCATCCCCTCCGGCCAGAAATAGAAGGTCAGATGGGCGCCGCCGAAATCCAGCTCCTCCCCCCACTCGAACTGATGATAGGGGATCTCCGCGTCCTTCAGCGCCTTCACCGCGGCCCGCTGCACATCGTTCCGGTAGGTCTCCGGGAAATTGCTGTAAAAGGCATCCGCCCGAAAACCGTTCTTCACCATCTTGGTCACCGCTTCCAGATGGTCGTCATGGGGATGGGTATTATACAGAATATCCACCCGGCCATCATACCCCATCTCCGCCAGCGCCTTCCACATGGGATCCGCCCATTTTTGGACACCGCCGTCAATGAGCATGGTTTTTCCGCCTACCTCCAGCAGCGCGGAATCGTTGATCTTCGTCTGAAAAGCCGTCAGCCGCAGCACGTCCTTCTCCGCCCATTCCGCGGGAGGCTCCTGATCCATGTGGATTTCAGCCCCCGCGCAGGCGCACCCCAGCAGCATCGCGCAGGCCAGGCAGCAGGCCAGGACAATCCGCATCGTAAAACGCTTTCCGTTCTCCATGTACGCTATTCCCTTTCCCTCTTCCGTGGGCTCTCCGGACCAAGATTATACAATAAGGCTTCCCGGTCTGTCCAACGTTTATGCGCCTGTATTCAGAAATGATACATCAAAAATACACTGCAGGCCTGATGCCTGATATGCCTGAGTCCGGGAATTGACACAGCAGATCATCCCCGCCGCCTCGGAGCTTTATGATCGGGAGTCCCGGATATATATAACATCTATGCTGCCCGCCCGGGGCCTGATATCCCGGAATCCCGTGCTTGTCTCACAGATCCGTGCGGCCGGCCCCGCAGCTTTATGAACCGGATATTCCTGCGAGCCGGTATTGTCCTTCCGAAATTTCCATGGCCGTCAGCGGACCGCCCTTGCCGCATCCGGTGTCAATGCAGATCACGCCCTTTTCCGGCAGGGGCTTCCACTGCTCATAGGCCAGCTTGACCACGGTTTTCCCGTCCCCGGCGAACCAGGCCGGGTTCGGAAGCCCGATGTGTCCGGTCACGGTCAGGGGGCCGCCGTACAGGTTCTGCAGCACCACGCTGTGATCATGCAGCAGGGTCTGCCGGTCGTTGTCCTCCAGGGGCACCACCTTCAGCCCCGCATGGACGCACTGGAAGCCCTCTCCCGTGAAAAACAGCCGGTGATGCGCCTGGATCCAGGGCCTGGCGTCCTCCATCCTGGCGCCGTGCGCCTTAAAGGACCGGACAGTGGCATCCCGCCCCACCCGCTTCCAGAGCAGCCTTTCGCCCAGGGTCATGCTCTCCCGCAGCAGATAATCCTCATGGTTTCCCAGCAGGAAAATAAAGCGTTCGCCGAAGGCCTCCTCCAGCCGCTGCGCCTGCTGCCAGACCTCCCAGGAATCCGGTCCCCGGTCAAACAGGTCCCCCAGCAGAATCAGCCGATCCTCTGAGGGATTCGGGTTCAGTTTTTTGATCATCCCCGACAGCGGGCCCGCACAGCCGTGAATATCCCCGATGATCCATGTTTTCATACCAGTCTTCCATCCTCCATCCGCAGCGTCTGGTCGCAGATGGCCAGCGCCGCCTTCCGGTGGGTCACGATGATACAGGTCCTGTTGCGCATTTCGCTCAGATTGCGAAGCACCCTGGCCTCCGTCTCCTCATCCAGGGCGCTGGTGGCTTCGTCCAGCAGCAGGATCGGCGCGCCGCTCAGCAGCGCCCGGGCAATGGCCACCCGCTGGGCCTGCCCCTCGCTCAGGCCGCCGCCCCGCTCCTGAAGCGCCGCGTCCAGCCCGATTTCCGCCGTCAGATCCTCGATGCAGGCGGCCTTCACCGCTGCCGCAATCGCTTCCTCCGACGCCTCATCCGTAAACAGCGTCAGATTCTCCCGCAGGGTTCCGCTCAGCAGGGTGTTCCCCTGGGGCACGTAGGCGAAGAGGCTCCGGGTATCCCGGGAGGCAGGCACCTGCCTTCCTTCCGTTTCAAAGAGAACCTGCCCCTCTGTCGGCGAATAGATCCCCAGCAGCAGCTGGAACAGGCTGGTCTTTCCCGCGCCGGAAACGCCGGTCACCGCCGCGAAGGTGCCCCTGGGAATCACACAGCTGACCCCCCGCAGCACGTCCTCCCGGCTGTCCTCATAGTGGAAAGAAACATGCTCCAGCCGGATCGCGTCAAACCGCTGCAGGCTTTCTCCCCGCTTCTCCCCGGGAAGCTCCGTCAGCTCTTCCAGCCGCTCCGCCGAGGCCAGCACGCTGTATGCCTGCGCCGCCAGGTTCACCGCGTTGGCGATGGGTCCCTGAATCCGGCCGATCAGCTGAATCATGGCGGCCAGCGCGCCGTAGGTCAGCGCGCCCCGGGAAATCCGCGCGCAGCCGAACAGCATGCAGCCCAGCCAGCTGAGATCGAACACCAGTCCGATACCCTGGTTCATCAGCGTGGAAAACCGGCCCTGGCGCACCTGCTCGCTCTCCAGCGCTTCCTGCTGCTCCTCCATCCGGCGCCCGGCCCGGCGCTCGCTGAGGCTGGCCTTGATCAGCCGCACGTTTTCCAGGGTTTCCTGGGCGGAGGCGTGGAGCTTTCCCTCCGCCTCCTGCATCCGCCGGTGCCGCTGCTTCATGGGATTCCGGAAGGCCAGGGTCATGGCCAGCCCCGCCGCGCCGCCCACGATCAGCAGCAGCACAAACCGCCAGTCCATGCTGATCAGGATCGCCGCCGCGCCCACGAAGCTGACGCCGATGCGGACGAAGGAGGGCAGAATGCTCAGCATGCCGCTCTTTACCACGCCCACGTCCGAGAAAAACCGGTTCACCAGCTCTCCGCTGTGGTAATGCCGCAGGGAGCCGTAATCCCGGCTCAGCAGCCGTTCCGCCAGCATGCTCTGGAGGGATCGCTGCAGCCGGGCTGAAGCCCTGGAACGGATCAGGGAGGTTCCCACGCCCA
This sequence comes from uncultured Oscillospiraceae bacterium, assembly GCA_964565635.1. Taxonomy (GTDB): domain Bacteria; phylum Bacillota; class Clostridia; order Christensenellales; family Aristaeellaceae; genus Aristaeella. The sequence continues at coordinate 20,958 of CAZMFY010000008.1, read as the reverse complement.
GCCCCCGCTCCGTCAGCAGCAGCGCCGCCAGCGCCGCACCCCAGGCCCAAAGCGCGTCCGTTCTGGCGCTGACCGCGCCGTCGATCAGCTCCCGGGTGGCCAGGGTTACTCCGAGAGAAAGCAGGGAGACCAGCACGGCGGAAACACAGATGGCCGCCACGCTGAAGCGCACCGGGCGAACCCAGTGCCAGAGGCTCCGGGCCGCCGAGCCCCGCAGCATCCCGCGGACCTTTTCGATCTTTTCCCGTTCCATCCGGCGCGTCTCCTTCCCTGAACGTCATTTTCCATGACGCTGGTTATTTCATCCGTCTCTCCCCAAGATAATACAGAAAAACCGCTCCGGATTCAACACCCATCCGTTATTTTCGGCCGATTCCGCTCCCGTTTTTTGTATCCCATCCATGAAAACGGCCGCGGAGCTTTCGCTGCTCCGCGGCTTATCTTTTTCATTCCGTCTCTTATTCCATGATGTCCTTATCGGTATACAGGAACTTCAGCATGGCTTCCCGGTTGGCCTCCTTGTCAATCAGGTGGCCCATGGTGCCCGCGATGCTTTCATAGGGCTCCGTGGCCTCGATGGGGAACACGGTATATTCCAGGGAGCTGAAGATGTCCACGCCCTGCCGGCTGGCCGCGTAGGCCACCCGGGCCAGGGTCTCGGTCATGCCGATAATGCTCTCCTCCGTCAGGTTGTGATAGCTCATCTGGAAGATGGGCGCCACTTCCGCCCGGAGGAATTCCACATCCTCGTCGGTCATGGCATCCAGGTTGATGACCCGGCGGCCGTTCACCGATTCCGGATATCCGTTCTCCTCGGTATAGAATACCACCCGCTCGCTGATGGTCTTCGCCACATGGCTGAACAGGTTGGCGATGACCCGGACCTCCCGCAGGCAGCAGTTGTAAACCGAGTCATACTGCAGCCAGCCGAAGCCCACGGCCTGCAGTCCGTTCAGACGGGTGCCCGGGCCATAATCCTCCAGGTAATATTCATCCGCCAGCAGCTCTACCACCAGCTGGCTCAGCAGTCCCGCGTCCGCCTGGGCCTGAATCGCCTGCTTCTTAGAGGCCACCATGCCGATCAGGGCGTTGCGTTCCGCCCGGGAGATGTCGATCTCCACCCCGCCGTAGCTGTCGATCAGGCTGGCCAGGTTCAGGTAGTTCAGGCTCATAAAGTGGTCGATGCCCATGTCGAAGTTGTCGTTGAAGACCTTCATGGTTTCCTCCGGCCCGTTGTTCCGGTAGGGCATGTCGATCTTCTGAGGCACGTCATAGCCTTCGTAATCCAGGAAGGTATCCCAGGTGAACATCATCAGCCGGATCTTGCCCGTCACCGGGTTCATGGCGACGATCATTTCGGTGTTGCCCGCATTGCCGCCGCTGTTGTTCATGCCTTCGTTGCAGATCAGGATAAAGTTCACCCAGTCGCTGAGCTCCCCGCTTTCCGCCTCCGCGAAGGCGGGCATCATCCCCAGCGCCATGATCAGCGCCGTCAGGCAGGCCGCCAGCCGCCTGAGCATCCTCAAATCATTCCTTCTCATGCCTGCCGCCTCCTTTACGCCGCATCATCCATCTCTTCGAATTCGGCTTCCTCCCCGTCTTCGAATTCCTCCGCTTCCCCGGCTTCGTCCGCCGGCAGCGCGTTCCGATCCTGGTCGTACCGGCTGGTCACCACCAGGTTCCCCTCGTCGTCGTAATAGCCGTTCCAGCCGGCCACCCCGTCCCGGTTATTGGTCAGCTTGTTATACCGGTCCAGATACCGTTCGGAGATCAGCCGTCCGCTGCCGTCATAGCCCCGTTCCACGCTGGCATAGCCTTCCGCGCAGTTGATGGGAGCCTTAATGGTGTCGTAATAGCCCTCGTAGGTCATGTTCCCGTCCTCATCCTGCTCATATTCCAGGATGGCGTATCCGTCCGAGGTCATCACGGGGGCTTCGTCCTCACCCAGATAGGTGACCGTATGGATGCGGGTCACGGGATAATAGACCTCCAGCCGGCCCCAGGCGCCGTTCCGGGCCTGGGTCGGATTCAGGTTCTCGTCCTGATAATACTGCCAGTATTTCTCCGCGGAGGTGGCGTTGCTCAGATCGTAGTCGTACAGGATTCCGGCATAGCCTTCCTCGTTCAGCGCCGGTGCGCCGTCCGCGCCCAGCCAGGTCTGCTGCTCCAGGTTGCCGAAGGCGTTATAGGTCCACTGGATGCCGTATACGCCGTTCACGGCGGCGCCGTTCCCTTCCGCGTCCAGATAGCGGATCTCCGCCAGCTGGTTCCGGCTGGTATACTCCCGCTCTACCTGGCAGGCGCCCTCCGGTCCTTCCACGGGGGTCCCGTCCGCGCCGTAATATTTCTCGGTCACGGCCCGGTCGTAATGGTCATAGGTCACCAGGGCCCAGGGCACCCCCGCTTCCTCCGCCTCAAGCTCATTCTCCTGCCGCATGGTGTAGGTCCGGTTCTCCTGGTTTTCCTCCACCAGCGTCCGATGGCTGAAGCCTTCCGCCGTCAGCGCCGGCTCGCCGTTTTCGTCCCGGTAGGTTTCCTCGGCGATGAGCCCGCTCTCCGTATAGCTGATGGTGTGGGTGGCGTAGCCCTCCCGGTTGTTGACCGGGGACTCCATTTCATCCACATATTCCTCGCTGAGCAGGCGTCCTTCCGCGTCCCAGGTATTGTAAACGGAAGCGTATCTCGCGTCCTCCGGAACGATGCCCAGCAGCTGGGTATCCAGATATTTTTCGCTGACCAGGTTGCCCATTTCGTCGTAGCCGAACCGGGCCACCGCATAGCCCATGGCGGTATCGGTCAGGTTGTCTTCCGTATCGTAATAGGCTTCTTGCGTCACATTGCCCAGGGTATTATATTCGGTGGTCTTCCGGGCGTATCCCCGGATCGTGGCCACCGGATTCCCGGCCCGGTCGTAGTACCGCACGTCCACTTCCCGGCCCGCCAGATCGTACTGATAGCGGATCTCGGCGTACTGATTCTGATAGGAGGTGGGGTTGCCCGATACGTCAAAGTATTTGACGCTGAGCACCCGCCCGTCCGCGTCCACCTCCCGGGTCAGGAAGGAATACCGTCCCCGGTTATGGATGGCCGGCCGGCCCTGGGTATTGAACAACCGCTCCTCGATGCAGTGATTCCGGTCGTCATAGGTAAAGGTGATCTCGCTGTATCCGAACTGGTTCCAGGTCTTTGCGCCGGTCTTGCTGTAATAGCTCTGGCGCACCGTATTGTCCCGGTTGTCGTATTCGTAGCCCACCGCCGCGTATCCAGACGTCAGCTGCACCAGCTGCCCTTCCGTGTTCAGATATTCCCGGTAAACCAGTCTTCTCCGTTCGTCCCAGGTGTTCCGCATGGCGGCGTAGCCCTGGGAATTGGCCACCGGGGTATCGTTCCGGTCCAGATAGGTTTCGGTCAGCACGCTGCCGTTCTTGTCCACCGTCCGCAGGATGGCGCTGTAGCCGGAGCTCATGTAGACCCGTTCATACCTTTCGTCCAGGTAGGTCAGCCGGATCACATACTGATTTTCGTTGTACGCGTAGGCGATCGCCGCATAGCCGTCCTTGCACAGGGTCGGCTGTCCGGAGGTATCCAGGAAGGTTCTCCGCCAGACCTGCCCCTGCTCGTCGTATTCGTAGCGGATGCCCGCGTATCCCGCGGAAATCTGGTGGGGAAGCCCCTTGCTGTTCAGATAGGTTTCGCTGATGCGGTGATTCTGGCTGTCATAGCTGTAAATAATGGAGGAATAGCCAAACTGCATCTCTACCGCCTGCAGCCCCGCGTTCAGGTAATCCATCCGGATCAGATTTCCCCGGTTGTCGTAGGACCGCCGCATGGCGGCGTGGCGGGAGGTCAGGCTGGCGATCCGCTCCTCCTCGTCCAGATACTGCTCCAGGATCACATGGTTGTTGGCGTCGTATTCCCGCTGCCATACGCTGAAGCCTTCCGGCACCCGGGTCAGCTTGTCCTGCTCGTTCAGATACCGGACCTGCAGGGTGTTCCCCGCGTTGTCGTAAACGTATCCGATGGCGGAATATCCCTTCTTCACCGTGACCCGGCCCATATGCTCGTTGTAATAGCTTTCCTGGGTCAGCCGTCCCCGGGCGTCATAGGTATAGGTCGCCGCGGCGTATCCGCCTTCGGTCATGACGATTTCGTCATTGAAATACCAGGTTTCCTTCACGCAGTTCCCGGCCGAGTCGAATTCCCGGAGGATCCGGTTATATCCGTCCGCCAGCAGGGTGGGCTGGCCCTCGAAGACGTACCAGCCCTGCTCGATGCAGTTGCCGCTGGCGTCCCGCACGTACTGGATGTAGCTGTAGCGCCCGCCCTGCAGGATGTACCGGCCGTCCGCGCCGAACCAGGCCTCGGAGGTCAGATAGCCCTGCGCGTTCCAGGTCTGTTCCTTCCGGGCATACCCGGCAGAGGTAACCAGCGGCTGGCCGTCCGCGCCGAAGAATTCCTCGGTCAGCATCCGCCCGGCCGCATCGTAGGAGCACACGCGCCTGGCATATCCCCGGGTGGAAAGCAGCAGCTCGCCCTCCATGCCGTAGGTGGCCTCTGTCAGCACGTTTCCGTGGCCGTCATACGTGTATTCCAGAGAGGCGTAATCGCCCTGGAGCATGGTTGGCGCGCCTGTCTCGTCAAAATACCGCTCGCTCAGCAGCCGGCCTTCGCTGTCATATTCCCTGCGGACTTCCGCCGCGCCGGCCTTGATGTTGGTCACCTTCCCGTCCGCTCCGTAATAGACCTCCCGGATCAGGTTCCCCCGCCGGTCGTATTCCCGGGCGAAGGCGGCATATCCATCCAGGCATTCCACCGGGTTCCCGTCCGCCCCGAAGTATTTTTCCGACAGCAGGCGGGCCTCTTCGTCCCAGGTATATTCCGCCCGGTGATACCCGCCGCTCAGCGCCGTGGGCTCCAGCTTTTCGTCAAAGTAGGCCACGCTGGTCAGGTTGCCGTCCCAGTCATAGGTGGTTTCCTGCCGGGCATACCCCATGGTGGTTGCCGCCAGCTGCCACTGGGAATCCCAGTATACCTCCGCGGTCTGGTTGCCCGCCGCGTCGTATTCCCGGGTCATGGCCGCATATCCCTCGGACCGGGTCATCAGCTCCCCGGCAGCGTCATAATACGCTTCCATCAGGATCCGCCCCGCCTGGTCGCAGGTCCGGTTAAACCAGGCGTACCCCACGGACGGAGGCACCACCGGCGCCCCGGTTTCATCGTAGTACGCCCGCAGCAGCAGGGTGCCGTTCTGGTCGTAGCTCTGCTCATAGCTGGCATAGCCGGAGGCCCGCATCACCGGGTTTCCGCTTTCATCCAGATAGTCCGTCCGCCGCATGAGCCCGGTATTCTCGTCGTAGCTGATCCGCCGGGCGGCATATCCCTCGCTCAGGGTCATGGGCTTCAGGTCCGTGCCGAAATACGCTTCGTAAATCACCCGGTGACGGTCGTCGTATTCCCGCTCGATCCGGGCCGATCCGCTCACGATCACGGGCTCCTCCGCCGCGTTGTAATAGGTGACCCGGATGATGTTTCCGTCTTTATCATAGGCGTACCGGACGGAGGCGTATCCGCCGCTCTGGGTAATCGCGGTTCCGTCGGCGGCGAAATACCGGTCCCCGGTAATGTGTCCGGTGGCGTCATAGCTGTGCAGCTGCACGGCATAGCGGCCGTCCGCCATCACCGGCTGGCCCTTCGTATCCAGGGTCGCTTCCCAGATCAGTCCTCCGTGTACGCTGTATTCCCGCAGCAGCACGGCAAATCCCGCGTTGGCGCTGACGGCGTTTCCCGCCGCGTCGTAATAGCGGGCGGAGGTCTGCACGTTGTTCCCGTTGTATCCGTAATCCACCCGGTGCGCCCCGTGAACCACCGAAGTGTCCGGGTTTCCCGCCCCGTCAAAGAAACGTTCGCTCAGCAGCTGGCTCTGCACCGGTCCGCCGTAAACCATTTCCCGGGCGTATACGCCTTCCGTGTTCTCCGTGGGGTTTCCGTCCTTGTCAAAATAGGCTTCCCGGACGGGCTGATCGCCCAGCGCCGTGCCCTCGTATTCGAACTCGATCCAGGCCCACTGGGTTTCCTCGTTCCGGGTGGGCTGCCACTGGTCGTTCATGTAGGTGGTTCGGACGGTCTGGCCGTATTCGTTGAAATCGTTCTGATATCCGGCCCATCCGGCCTTCCGCCGGATCAGCTTCATATCCACCCCGTAGTCCTTCTCGTGGCGCACCTGATTGGGTTGCAGCGTCCAGATCTCGTTATTGTCCTCGATCCGCTTCACCCAGCGGTACTTCCATTCCTGCCGGGCAAAGCCGCCCTTGCACATGGTGTACTGGTCCACCGTGTCATAGAAGGTCACCCGGTAGTCCCATTCGGAATCCGGTTCGTCGTCATATTCATGCTCGGCCATGGAATACCCGTCGGTAATCATGGTCCGCTGGTCATCCGCGCCGTAATAGGTTTCAAAATGCACCCGGCTGCTGGAGCCCCAGTAGGTAAAGGTCACCTTGGCGTATCCGCCCAGCAGCTTGATCAGGCTTCCCTGGCCGTCCAGATACCGGGTTTCGATCACCCGGTCAAGATCGTCATAGGCATAGGTGACGGAGGCGTATCCCGCGGCGGACAGCAGCGGTTCCCCTTCCGCGTCGAACCGGTCCACCCGGATCAGGCGGCTCTTTTCATCATAGGTGCGCTCTTCCCGATGCCACCGGTCCGAGCCCAGCACGGCGCCGCCGTCCTTGCCCAGCAGGGTTCTGCTCATCAGCAGCCCGGCCTTCAGGGGCTGGCCCGGGCTGTCGTCCGCCCGAATGGATCCGGGCGCAGCGCCTTCGGAGGTCATGACGCCGGCGGGGGTTCCCTCCAGGGAATAGACGCTGATCACCTTCGCCGCCCCGGCTTCTCCCAGCAGGGGGCTGCCGTCCGCGTCCTCCCAGGTTTCCGTCACCGTCAGTACGCCGCCGTCCTTCACCCGGTCCACCAGGATCCGGGCCGCGCTGCCCGTGGGCTTCGTCAGGTTTCCCTGCGCGTCGTAATAGGTGGTTTCCACCAGTTCCCCGTCCTCATAGGCGCTCCGGCGGTAGCTGAAGCCGCCGGGAATCTCCGCCCGGCTGCCGTCCGGCGCGTACCGGTCCTCGGTCAGCATTTCTCCTTCCGGGGTCCAGGCATACTCCGCCCGGGCATATCCCGCGTCGACGGTGACAAGCTCCCCGTCCAGCCCGTAGAAGGCTTCCGTCCGAAGCTTTCCGTCTTCGCCGTAGGTATACTCCGCCCGGGCAAATCCCCTGCCGTTGACGGCCGGCGCCCCGTTCAGATCGCGGGCGATCTCTTCGGTCAGGCGGCCTTCCTCATCCCATACGCATTCCGTTTCCGTCAGCGTGGGCATGGCCATGGGCTCTTCGCTTTCCGCCTTTACTCCGCCGCAGACCGCCAAGGCGATCGTCAGCGCAAGCAGCAGCCCCTTTCTCCATACGCGCATCGTTCCGTAACCCCCTTCAGGTTTCCTGGTCCCCGCCAGTTGTTTTCTGATCCGTCCCGGCCTGTTTCGGCTCTCCTTCCGCCGGCTCCGACGCCCCGTCCCGGGCAGACCGTTTATGCTCATACCCGTGGTAGTAATTGTTGTAATATTTCCGGCTGTAGTAACTGTCCTGATGCAGCTTCTCGCCGTAGAAGACGAAGCCCAGCACGTTCATGCCCGTCATCTCCGCGGAGATCAGCGCCTTGCGCACGTCCCGGTGATCGCTGTAATTCTGCCGGATCACGAAGAGGCATCCGGCCACATAGGGGGACAGGGCCAGCGGGTCGCTGACGATATTCACCGGCGGCACGTCCACGATAATCAGGTCGAAGGCCGTCTCCAGCTCCTTCAGCATCGCCGCCATGGCATCGCTGCCCAGCAGCTCCGCGGGATTGGGGGGCAGCGGCCCGGTGGGCATGATGGTCAGCCCCGGCTTTTCCGTCTCCAGCAGCACCTCCCGCCAGGACTTATCCCCCGCCAGCGCGTTGCTCAGCCCGGGCAGCCGCCGGGAGTAATGGAAAATCTCCCGCTGGGTCGCCCTGCGCATGTCCCCGTCCACCAGCAGCACCTTTTTGCCGCTCAGCCCGCAGGAGATGGCCAGGTTTGCCGCGATGGTGGATTTTCCTTCTCCGGCAATGGCGCTGGTCACGGCGATCACCTTGTCCGGGTGCTGCACCAGGGTGTACAGCATGTTCATGCGAAGCTTGGCGTAGCCCTCCGTCATTTCCAGGCGGCTGTCGCTGTTCAGCAGGAACTTCCCCGGATCCTCGCTTTCCTCCTTAATCCGGCGGATGGAGGCCAGCACCGGCGGCGTATAATTTTCCGTCAACTCCTTATCGGAGGCGACCTTCCGGTTCATCAGGAACAGCAGCGTCAGGATCCCCGCCGCCAGCACCGCGCCCGCCAGGGCGCCGGTCATGGCCCGCCGGGCGGGACTGAAGGCGTCCGGCGCCGTCGGGGTCTCCGCGTAGTCGATAATCTCGATGCCGCCGGCGTTCACCACCCGGATGATCTCCGCCGGGGCCACGTCCATCACCGCGTTGCAGATATCCGCGGATCTTCTGGCCTCCCGGGTGGTACAGCTGACCCGCAGCACGCCGGTTTCGGATACGGAGCCCATGGACAGGGTTCCCGCGATGGCGGAAGGATCAATGCCCGGATAATCCGGCGCCAGCCGCTCCGCCACCACGTCCATGACCTTCTTGCTGCGCACAACCACCATGTACGTGTCCAGCAGCTGAACCGCGCTGTTCAGGTCGCCGCTGCTGGTGTACTGGTAGTTCACCAGATTCGGGTTCCCGTTGTAGACGTACATGGTGCCGCTGGCGGTGTAGGTATCCACGTGGGTTCGCACCGTATACACGTACATGCCCGCCCCGCCGATCACCGCGCACAGAATAATCAGCCAGCTTCGCCGCAGCATATACCACAGCAGCCGCACCAGATCGATTTTTGCCGTCCTGTTCTGCATTTCTTTTTTCCCTTCGGTCTTTATCGCTGAGGATCCCGCCCTCCGGCCGGAAAGAATCGGCCGGTTCTTCTTCGTCCTTTTCCGTCTTCGCCCTGATGGCCCCGCCCTCCGACCGGAACAGCCGGGCCGTTTTTTTCGCATTTTCTTCAGTCTCCGGCACCCGGTATCCCGTTCTCTGGCAGAAGAGAATAAACCAATTTACATAATAGCACGAACATATCCGGAAATCAATTTTTCCTCCAGCTGAAAATGGAAAAATCATCGCTTTCCGGCTGAAAAAAACAAAAAAAAACACCGGACGGCGCTCCGGCTGAAAACAGCAAAAAAAGGCCGGACCGCTTTCCGGCTGAAAACAGCAAAAAAACCGGACCGCTTTCCGGCTGAAAACAGCAAAAAAAGGCCGGACCGGTTTCCGGCTGAAAAAAAGAACCGAAGCGGGACCGGCGCAAAAGCCGTCCGCTTCGGTTCTCCGGATTACAGGCCCCCGTTCATGACAGCCATGATCAGCGCGTTGGCGTTAAACATGGGGGCCAGCGCGCTGGCCGCGATCAGCTGGTCGATCTCCTTCAGCGGCACAGCCGTCTGCACCAGCGGCAGCAGGGCGAAGGCGATAACGCAGAGCAGCGCGCCGCGCAGCAGCCCGAAAACGCCTCCCGCCAGGCTGTTCATCTGCTTGAGCACCGGGAAGGTGAAAACCGCCTTCAGGAAGCCCAGAATCAGATGCATCGCGATAAAAATCAGAATGAAGCAGGCGATAAAGCAGATCACGTTCAGCATGGCGCTGGTGATGGTCTGGCTCACGTAATCCCCCACCTGCGTGACGCCGCCCGGCTGAAACACCTGCCCCTGCAGGTTTCCCCGCAGCAGGGAAGCCAGCGGCTCCGGCAGATTCACCCGGGACAGAATTTCCCCGATGGTGCCGGCATTCAGCGAGCTGACCGGCGTCTGCGCCAGGGCCTGGTCTCCGATGCGGGTCGAGGCATCCGTATAGGACATGAGGGTGCGGATCAGCTCCGGCTGGCTGCTGACCCACGCCACCGCCCGGGGCGTAAGCCAGAAGCTGAGGCCGACCGCCGCAAGGCTGCTGCCCAGCGAGGCCAGGGAAGCCACAAACCCCCGGTAAAGGCCCACCAGGACGCTGATTCCCAGAATGCCCAGGATGATCCAGTCCACAATGTTCAGTTCCACATCTTCACCCCCTTACTTTTTCAGGGGCCGGGGACAGGTTTTCCGTGCCTCCGTCAGAATCGGGTCATGATCCCCGCCCAAAGCGTGCTCCAGGTTAATGGCTTCGATCTCCGCCTTCCGCAGCGGCGGTGTGCAGTAGGGGCAGCGCTCCAGCCCGGAGAAGGGCGCCTCCTCCAGCTGGCCGTAGGTGAAGGGCGTAAAATCCGATTTCCCTTTGGTGCTGTAGCAGCTGTCCTGGGAATGGTAATACTGCCCGTTCTTCGCGTAATAATACAGGGTCAGATCGTCGGAGGGCGTCTCGATCTGCCGGCCCTGCCAGTCTTCCCAGATCAGCAGGCGGACTCTGGAATGCTTTTTCATCCGCTCCCAGATCCAGCTCATATTGACCCCTTCCGGCGTCTTTTTCCGCTGAACCCGGATGCAGCCGTGGCTGGACCTGATCCCCAGCTTCCGTTCGCAGTTGTCATAGTTTTTCGAGCCGTCCCGGTTCAGCGTATAGGGAACCTCATGAAGCAGATCCCCGTCATTGAAGCGGACCGCCATGGCGCAGACCAGGTTGTCGGACTTGAAGCCGCCCACCCGGCTGGTGAGGATAAACTCCCCGCTGCGGGTTTCGTTATAGGGCTGGCGGGCATTGGCCAGGCCCGTGGACACCAGCAGGGTGGAATACAGCGCGCCGTCCAGATAAATATACAGCCGCTGGGTCAGCTTATCCACCACCATGCCCATGCTCTGATCCGGCGTAACCTCCTCCAGATATTTGGTCTGTACATATCCCTGAACCAGCACGTTCCAGTTCAGGATCTTGGAATCGTGGAAGGAGGAGGAATAGCACTCGATCAGGCTCCATTCCTCGCCCCGCTCCAGCACATGCACGCCCTGGGTGTTGCAGGTCACCACCCCCACCCCGTCGCTGTCGGCGGAGGGCTCCGAGCGGATGGTCAGCTGGGCCTTTTCTCCCTTGCCGATGTCCACCACCGTCATGGGGGCGGTCAGCACCTGCCAGATGGATTCCGTATCACGGATGTCCATGGGCAGCGTCCAGTAGTTCAGGGTCGTGTCCTTTCCCGCCCAGGGGCTGGTCAGCGCCGGGGTAAACAGGCCCGGATCCTCATATGCCTCCGCGTGGGCCTCTTCCACCGGCGTGGCGGGGATGAAGTTTTCCGCCATGCTCTCCGCCGTTACCGGATCCTCGAGGATCTCCTCCGCCCACACTTCCTCCGTCAGATGCTCCGGGGGCTCCGCCGACAGGTTTTCCGGGGGCTCCGCCGTCTCCGCCGGAGGCTCCGTTTCCCGGCGCTCTTCCGCCTCCGGTACCGGTGTATTCTCCGGCAGCGGTGCGCCGATGACAATCCGGGTCTCCGCCTGCAGCTCCCCGCTGGTAATCCGCAGCACCCATTCTCCTTCCGGGGCGGCCTGGTGCTCCCAGGTGCCGTTCCAGTACAGGGTGTTCTGCCCCGCGTAGCCGTATACGCCGGTGGCCACCGGCATCAGCTCGTCTCCGTTTTCATCCGTCAGCGCCAGATCCGCCGTGCCCGCCTCCGGCAGGGTATAGCGGATCAGAATCGCTTCCCAGGGATGAACCTCCCCCTCCGGCGCGGCAACAGAAAGCGCGGTCCGGCCTTCTCCCGTCCCCGCCAGGGGCAGCAGCAGGCAGGCCAGCAGCAGACATAACCACCGTTTCATCTTCATGCTTCCCGTATCATCCTTTTCCATACTTCCGTTCCTTGTAAACATCCGTCCGATCGGGCCCGGGACCGGGTATGATCGGAAACCTGCGAATCGGGCCCGGATTGTGCGCTTCAGGGCCTTCCTCCGTCGCGGCGTCCGGTTTGCGGAATCCGGGTCCTCAGTAGATTCCCGCCATCGCCTGCGTCAGCGCAGCCATGGCCGCCGCCACCTCCGACTGTCCCGGCGCATCCTGCATGATGATGCTTTCCAGCGCCGCCGCCGCGCCGTTCACCGCCTGATAGGCGGCAGAGGCGGGATCCAGGCTCCGGAGCATGCTTTCCGCGTTGTCCAGCAGGATTCTCGCGTCGGAGATCAGGGCCGCCGTGGTGGCGGAGATGCCCTGATGCTGGTTGCTTGCGTTATGATAGGTGCAAACCTCCCCCGCCGATGCGGTAACCGGTCCCAGATATTCCTCCAGCACCTCCTGATACCGGGTGCCCAGGAAGGAATACAGGGGATGCCCGGCGGGAATGCTGATGACGCCCTGCTCCACCGGATTCGGGCACCAGGGGGACGCCGCCATGCCCGTATCGGGGCACAGGGCCATGGTTGTATGCATCTGGCAGTATACCGTAGGCTGGGTCCCCTTGGCCCAGTAGTCCGTCACCGTGCCGTATCCCATGGCGTCGTGCCGGCAGGCCTCCGTGGCCAGCTGTCCGCTGACCTCGCAGGTTTCCACCCTCACCAGTCCGTAATCCGAAGCGCTTCCTTCCAGAATATCCCGGTTGGAAAGTCCCTGATGAAGCTTGCTCATGTAGGCCTGCCACAGGGGCGCCGCGGCCCCGGAGCCGGTCGACTTGGAGGACAGGGCCTTATAGTTGTCATGACCGATCCACAGGGCGGAGGAATAATAGCCCGTCATGCCGGCAAAGAAAACGCCCTTCTGGTCCGAGTTGGTGCCGGTCTTGCCTCCCACCGTCTGTCCCTTGATCCTGGCGGAGGTGCCCGTGCCGGAGGAAACCGCCGTCTTCAGCATGTCCACGATCATCCAGGCGGTGCTGTCGGAAAAGACCCTTCTCCGCTCCTGATGCTGATGTCCGTCCCAGACCACGTCCCCGTTGGCGTCGGAGATGCCCAGCACCGAAATGGGTTCCTGATAAACCCCGCCGTTGGCCAGCACCCCGTAGGCGACGGTCATCTGCAGCGGCGTAATGCCGGAGGAGCCCAGGGAAAGGCCGAAGGGGGTCGCGTCGATATGGCCGTCGTCGATTCCCAGGGCATGCAGGAAGCTGACGCTGCGCTGCACGCCGACCCGGTTCAGCAGGGTAAAGGCCGCGGCGGTATTGTGAGAGCCCTTCAGGGCGGTCCGCAGGGTTTCCGGCCCCACGTAGCCGCCGCCTCCGTAATTCCTGGGCCAGCTGTCGTTCCCGTTGGCATCCTTCCATCCGGAGATGGGCAGGGGCATGTTATAGGCGATGGAGGCTGGGCTGGCCCCCAGTTCCAGCGCCGGGGCATACACAGAAAGGGGCTTGATGGAGGAGCCTACGGGCATCTTCATATCCGTGGCCCGGTTCAGGGTCTTCCGGGCGGTCACCTCCGTCCGGGAACCCACGATGGCCTTCAGCTCCCCGGTGCGGTAATCCAGCACCGCACAGGCCGCCTGGGGCTGAATGATTTCCGTATAGGTACCGTCGGAGTTCCGGCTGCGGAATACCTTGTCCGCCGGATCCCGAAGCGCCGGATAGCTTCCCCAGGTTTCCAGGGTCTGCTGCACGGTTTCCTGCATTTCCGGATCCAGCGCCAGCTTCACCCGGTATCCTCCGGTGCGCAGCCTGGTTTCCATGGCCGCCCGGTTGGCGGCGTTGTTCTCCAGCCCGTTCATTTCCAGGAAAATGTCCACCACTTCCTGCACCGCGTATTCCACATAGTGGGCGCAGGGATACATGGCGTCCCCAGAAACGGGGGATGTTTCCAGCACCCGGGCCGTCTCGGGAGAAAGGGCCGCCTGATACTGGCTGTAGGTAATGAACTGGTTTTCATACATGCAGCGGAGCACGTAATCGGTCCGGTTATCGGTAATCGCCCGGTAATCCGTGTCCGTGCTCTGCCGGGTATAGTAATTCCGGCGGGGATTGTACCGGTAGGGATTGTTGGTGGTCCCCGCCAGCATGGCGCATTCCCGCAGGGTCAGTTCCCCCAGGCTCTTGCCGAAATAGCCCTCCGCGGCCACCTGGACGCCGTAGTAGTTTTCCCCCAGATAGATGGTGTTCAGATAGCTTTCCAGAATCTGATCCTTGGAGTATTTCATCTCCAGCTGAACCGCCAGCCAGGCCTCCTGGATCTTCCGCTTATAGCTTTGCTCGGAGGAAAGCAGCGTACTCTTGATCAATTGCTGGGTGATGGTGGATCCCCCCTGGGTTCCGCTGGAGGTCAGGTTATTCACCAGCGCGCCCACAATCCGCTTGATATCCACGCCGTTGTGGGAATAGAACCGGGCGTCCTCCACGGCCACGAAGGCATTCTGCAGCTGGGTCGGCATGGCTGCCAGGGACACCATGACCCGGTTCTCCGTCCCCTTATATTCCGTAATCAGGTTGTTGTTGCAGTCATAGATGAAGGAGGTCTGGGCCTGCCCGTCCAGGGCGGACAGATCAAGCTCCGGGGCGGTCTCCACATATCCCTTGGCGATGCCCAGCAGCACGCCGGCCCCGGCCACCCCCGTCAGGAAAACCAGCACCGCCAGCACCCGCACCACGTTGACCGCCACGCTCAGCAGAAAGTTGGGCTTCCTCGTCTCCGGGCGGAAGATGCTTCGCTTTTCCGGCCGGTCCGCCCTGTCAAAAGCCGGATCCTCCTCCGGGTCATCCCCGTAGTATTCCTCCGTTTCCGGCAGGTCCTCATAGTCCTGGGCGAAGGCATAGCTTTCCTCTTCGGAAAGCTCCTCCGTCTCCGCTTCCGGGAACTCCGGCAGCTCCGCCGCTTCTTCCGCTTCGGGCTCCTCCGGGATGAATTCGTACTTTCCTTCCCGCTTCCGCCGTCCAAACATCCTCCGCACCTCCTTCCCGGAACGCATGGGTATACACGGAGCTATTTTATCACATTTTTTCCCCGCACGCAACGATCCGCGAAACGGAACTGTAACATTTTTAACAGAATCGAAAAATGCTTTTCCGCTTCAGTTGACATATCCCTTCCGGATGCGATATATTATGTAGGTTAATTTACGTTTTCGCGGTCCGGCTTCGCCCGGGGCGAATGCGGACAAGGAGGGAACCTCTCACTGATGGACGACCCTGGGCCTAGTATCTGGCCGTGGCTCATTTCCGCGTTGCTGATTCTTTTTGCCGCCTATCTCGCGGTGACCGAAACGGCGCTGGCCGCCGCCTCCCGGATCCGGATGAAGACCCTGGCGGAGCATGGGAATAAAAAAGCGGAAAAGGTGCTGGAAGCGCTGGATCATTTTGACCGGACCATATCTACCCTTCTCATCTGTACAAATATCGCCCATCTGGGGGCGGCTTCTCTCATCACGCTGGCGGTGACCCGGATCTGGGGCATCAGCGCGGTGACGCTTTCCACGTTTATTACGACGCTGGTTGTTTTTTTTGCGGGAGAGATGCTGCCCAAATCCGTGGCGAAAAAATACGCGGACCGGCTGGCCCTGGTGTGCGTCCGACCTCTGTCCGCCCTGGTCTGGTTCTTCCGGCCGGCCTCATCACTGCTGGCAGCCATCGGAAACGCGGTGCCAAGCCGCACGGAAGAGGAGGCGGACGTTTCCGCCACGGAAGAGGAAATTCATGAAATCATCGATGATCTGACGGAGGAAGGCACCCTGGATGAGGAGCATGGGGATCTGATTTCCTCCGCCCTTCGCTTTAACGATATTACGGTGGAAAGCGTGCTGACCCCCCGGGTGGACGTGGATGCCATCGACATTGATGATTCTCCGGAGGACATTCTGCGCCAGATCCAGGAGCAGAATCACAGCCGGCTGCCGGTCTATGAGGATTCCATCGACCATATTATCGGCATTCTGCGGATCCGCCGGTATCTGCGCGCCTATCTGGATCAGGGGAAAAATGTCAGCCTCCGGAAGCTGCTGGACGAACCCTATTATGTCACGGAAAGCGCAAAGATCAATGATCTGCTCGGCCGCATGTCCCGGGACAAGCAGAGCATGGCCATCGTGTCCGACCATTACGGCGGCACGGTGGGCATCGTCACCACGGAGGATATTCTGGAAACCCTGGTGGGCGATATCTATGATGAAGAGGACGAGGTCGAGGATTCCTTCATCGACCTGAAAAACGGCTGCTATCTGGTGGACGCGGAAGAGAACGTATTCGACACCTTCCAGGAAATCGGCTTTGACGATCCCGAGGACGACGAGGATCTGCGGGACATGCGGCTGGGAGAATGGGTATACGGGCATTTCCAGTCTGTGCCGAAGACCCAGGAGCATTTTGATTATCACGGTCTGAAGGTGTACGTGGCCCGGATGGACCATAACCGGATCCTGAAGGTGATGCTGAAGGCGCCTGCCTCCGCCGCCGGAAAGGAGGACCGGTCATGATTTACGTACTGCTCGCCGCCATCCTGCTGTGCATCCTCCTGTCGGGCTTTTTCAGCGGCTCGGAAATGGCCTATTCCTCCTGCAACCGGCTGCGGCTGGAAGGCGAAAAGGAGGATGGCTCCAAAGCCGCCGCCCTGGCCCTGTATATTCTGGATCATTTTGACGACGCCCTGGGGGCCATTCTGATCGGAAACAACCTGGTGAACGTGGCTTCTTCCTCCCTGACGGCGGTGGTGGTGATTCTGATCCTCGGAGAATCCAATCCGAAGACGGACGCATGGAACACCGCCGCCACCGTGGCGCTGACGGTTCTCATCATCATCTTCGGCGAAACCATTCCGAAAATCACCGCCAAGAAAAGCGCCAACCGGC
Source organism: uncultured Oscillospiraceae bacterium (assembly GCA_964565635.1). GTDB lineage: Bacteria > Bacillota > Clostridia > Christensenellales > Aristaeellaceae > Aristaeella. The sequence goes on along the minus strand of CAZMFY010000008.1, from coordinate 4,179 downwards.
TCTCCCTGCAATACGCCTGGCCCATCCGCGTGCTGATGACCCTGCTCCGGCCGCTGGTGTTCCTGGTGGTAGGCCTGGTCAATCTGCTGACCCGCCGCCTCCCGGGGGAGCAGCCGGAGGACAGCGAAGAGAAGGTCGAGGAGCTTCAGTCCATCATCGAAACCGCGGAGGACGAGGAGGTCATCGACGAGGAGGAAAGCGAACTGGTTCAGGCGGCCATCGCCTTCCGGGATATTTCCGCCTCGGAGGCCATGACCGCCCGGGTGGATGTGCTGGCCATCGATATCGAGGACAGCTGGGAGGAGATTCTGGATACGGTCCGGAAATCCCATTACACCCGGATTCCCGTATACGAGGAAAGCATTGACCACATTGTCGGCGTGCTGCATATGAACCGGTTCCTGAAGGCCCTGAGCAGCGGAAAGGCGGAGGCGGATCTGCGTTCCCTGCTGATGGAACCCTGCTACGTGTATAAAACCATGAAGCTGCCGGAGGTGCTGAAAGCCTTCCGCAAGACCCGGCAGCATCTGGCCGTGGTGGTGGATGAATACGGCGGCACCCTGGGCATCGTGTCCCTGGAGGACGTGCTGGAGCAGGTGGTCGGCGATATCTGGGACGAAACCGATACGGTGGAGCAGGAACTGGTCCAGCGCACCGAGCGGGAATACGAAATCGACGGGGACATGCCCATCGGGGATTTCCTGGAGCTGGTGCACGTGGACGAGGACAGCTTTGAATACGAAAGCGAAACCGTGGGCGGATGGACCATCGAATACCACGGCTCCTTCCCGGAGGTGGGCACCAGCTTCCATTACGACCACTTCCAGGTGACGGTCCTGGTGATGGACGATCACCGGGTGGAGCGGGTGCTGGTGACCCTGGATCCGCAAGCGGAAAACATACAGAGAAAACCGAAACCATGAAAACGGGGAGGGTCTCCTTTGGCCCTCCCCGTTCCATGTTTATGGCTTTGATCTTCTGAATTTTTTCCGGATGCGCTCCAGATAGCCCTCCTTCGGTGCTTCCTCCCGGTCCTTCGGAGGGATGTCTTCATAGCTGGCTGTATCCGCGGGCAGCCCCTTCTTCTGCAGCCGCTCCTCCATATAAACCTGGGCCATGGCATACACCAGCGCACAGAGGGGCACGGCGATGATCAGGCCCACAAAGCCCATCAGCCCGGAGCCCAGCAGAATGGCGCCCATGGTCAGCAGCGGGGAAATGCCCGTATAATCCCCCAGGATCTTGGGCCCGATCACGTTCCCGTCCACCTGCTGGAGGATCAGAATAAAGATCGCGAATTTCAGCGCGGACATGGGGTTCACGATCAGCAGAATCAGAATGCTGGGAATCGCCCCGATAAAGGGCCCGAAGAAGGGCAGCACATTGGTCACCCCGATGACCACGGAGATGATCAGCGGATATTCCAGCCCCATCAGCAGCATCACAAAATAGCAGATCACGCCGACCACCAGCGAGTCCACAATCTTGCCGGTGGTAAAGCCGGCGAAGATCCGGCTGGCCTTCCGGGTCCAGTAAATCACCCGGTCCGCCCGGTTCTTCTCGACCAGGGCGTAGCATATCTTCTTGCAGACCCGGCTGATCCGCCGGGAATCCGCCAGCAGGTAAAAGGAAACGATCAGGCCGATCAGCAGCTTAAATACGAAGGAATAGACCAGGTTGTAGGAGGTGCGCAGCACCGTAGGGAGCACGCCCACGTAGTTGGTCGCCGAGGACAGAATATTCTGCCATACGGAGTTCAGGGGATCCACATCCTCGCCGATGAGCCCCGCCTTTTTCAGGAAATCATTGACGGTCTCGTCGTTTTCATCCACGAAGGTGGTCACCTGACGGACCAGCGACGCGCTGGATTCCACCACCTGAGGCAGCAGGATGTTCAGGAAGGCGGCCACCAGCAGCACCAGGATGACAATGGTCAGAATGGCGGAAATCACCCGGGGCGCCCTGGAATCCGGCTTCCGGCGAAACAGGGGCTGCAGCAGCCTTTCCAGCCGCCGGGCAATGGGCATCTGAATAAAGGCCAGAGCACCGCCCACCAGGAAGGGGGAGAGGATCCCGACGACCTGGCCGATAAACCCTGTAATCCTGTCCAGATAGACCAGCGCGGCCACCATCAGCACCGCCGCCGCCGTCACGGCCGTAATCATCCGGGCCATAGGCCGGTATTCCTCCGGAATCCAGCGTTTCATTTCCAGAGCCTCCCCCTGCAGGCTGCCTTTCCGCAGCCCTTTGTTTTCCGGCAAAACGGCGCTTTCGCATCCTGCCTATGCCATGCTTCCGCAATCCACCGGAAAGATTTTAATCTGTTCGGCGTGAAATATATCACATTTCCCGCAATTATTCAATTCCGATTGCCTCTGATCTGCCTGCCGGTGCATTACGAATACGGCGGAACCACCCGGGAATCGGCTCAATAAAAAAACCTGCCGGAAGCTCAGTCCGGGCAGGTTCTTTCTTTTTCCGATCCGCTTAATCCGCGGTGTAGGGCATCAGGGCGATGGCACGGGCGCGCTTGATGGCCTCACTCAGCTGGCGCTGATGTTTCGCGCAGTTTCCGCTCATCCGGCGGGGCAGGATCTTGCCGCGCTCATTGGTGAAGCGGCGCAGACGGTTGATATCCTTGTAATCGATATATTCGATCTTATCCACGCAGAAAGCGCAGACCTTCCGGCGGGGCCGACGGGCGCCGCGGGGACGGGGTCTTCTTTCTCCACGATCTTCAGACATGGGGCTTACCTCCTTCTTTCATTAAAAGGGCAGTTCATCGGTCTCCACAGCCGTGAAGCCGACAGCGCCGGTTCCTTCATTCGCGCTGGGCGCGGGCGCCGCGGGCGCGGTATATCCGCCCTCGCCGTCCCCGTCATTCCGGGAAGAAACGAACTCCACTTCGTTGGCCATCACCTCCAGGGACGCCCGGGTCTGCCCGTCCTGCCCCTGATAGGTATGCACGCTGACGGGGCCTACCACCGCTACCTTCCGGCCCTTGGCCAGATAGCGGGCGCAGGTCTCTCCCAGCTGGTTCCAGGCGGAAACGCGGAAGAAATCCGCTTCCGGCTGGCCGTTGTTCTGACCGTCGCGGCGGCCGCGGCGGTTCACCGCCACGGTGAAGGAGCACACGGTGGCCCCGGAGGGGGTCGTCCGCTGTTCCGGATCGCGGGTCAGATTGCCGATAATGGTCAGTCTGTTCATCTTCTACCTCCCCGGACGGTCATTCCGCATCCGTATCGGGAGCAGCTTCCACTGCGGGAATGGTTTCCTCGGCAGCAGGCGCGGCTTCCTCAGCGGGAGCAGCCTCTTCCGCGGTGGGCGCAGTTTCTTCCACGGCGGGCGCGGCTTCTTCCGCAGCCGGGCGCACGGGGCGCGGCTTCACGGCAGAGCGCTTCTCCACCAGCTTCACCGTCAGATACCGGAGAATATTCTCGTTGATCTTCAGGTTGCGCTCGACTTCGCGGGGCAGCTCGGCGGGGCCCTTGAAGGTCACCAGCACGTACCAGCCTTCGGTCTTGTAATCAATCGCGTAGGCCAGGCGGCGCTTTCCCCAGGTCTCATCGACCTTTTCGATCTCACCACCGTTGGCGGAAATCAGCGCGGAAACCTTTTCAATCAGCTCTTTGCGAGCGGCTTCCTCCAGCCCCGTGTCGATGATGTAGATCATTTCATACCTGTTCATCATGTTTCACCTCCTCACGGACATATGGCGCTGCATTATCCCGCAGCGCAAGGATGTGCCAATCGTGGATTTTATCAGATCTTTTCAAGAATTGCAAGCTTTATTTTTTCTTCCGCGGCGGCCTCGCTGTTGGTTTGTCAAACATAGGTTACACATTGCCTACGGAGCAGGGTCAAGAGAAGGGTGGAGATTTTTTCGGCTATACGGCTGCCGAAAAAATACTACCCGACCTTGACCCGTCTTCCAAGTGATATCATCTTGCAGGCCGGCCCTTCCCGGCCGGCCTTGCCTGCCTTACATCACTCCGAGATAGAGCTCAATCATCTGATTTGGCGACCGCATCCCCAAGCATCCCTTAATGTAATCATTCGACTTCCTTTGATACTCAGCTAGTTGTCGCTGACCATCTTGCAGGGAAAACATTCGTAAATCATTATAGAACCGTTCCTGGTCGATTCTATGCTGCCGTTCCACCTTGCCGTTATGCCGTG
>CAZMFY010000007.1:0-25617 GCA_964565635.1 uncultured Oscillospiraceae bacterium | reverse complement strand
GGCTGCGGGCCCTGGGACAGGAAATTGCGGGGGACCGGTTCGGCCTGGTGATGCGGGAAGCGGCGGCTTTTTCGGACGGGGAAACGGTGAAGGCGGAGGCGGAAGGCCTCTGGCGGGAATGGCAGGGAATTCTTCGGGGGGACCTGACGCCCTTGGAGGAGCCGGAGCTGATCCGGGATTACGGCCCCCGGGGAATCGATCAGGTGGTCCGGCTGGAGGGGGACGATCCGGCGGAATGTCTGCCGGCGGATCTGAACCGTCAGCGGAAGGAAGCCGAAAACCGGCAGATCCGCCTGCCCCAGGGAGGAAACATCGTGATCGACCGATGCGAGGCGCTGACGGTGATCGACGTGAACAGCGGATCGGATCCGGGAGACGGCAGCCGGCGGGAAACCGCCCTTCGGACAAACCTGGAGGCCTGCCGGGAGATTATGATCCAGACCCGGCTGAGGAACCTGGGAGGAATCCTGATCGTGGATTTTATCGACATGGATGCGGAAGCGGACCGGGAACGGGTCCGGCAGGAGCTTGAGAAGTGCTTCCGGGAGGACCGGATCAAGACGGTGATACACGGCTATACCAGCCTGGGGCTGATGGAAATGACACGGAAGAGGAGCGGAAAAGCATGGGAAAAGGGGCAGAACACGTAAGCGCGGCGGAGATGGAACGGCAGCGGGAGATCATCCGGGAGATCCGGGAACTGCCGCAGCGGCCCCGCAGCTATCATGTGGTCACCTTCGGATGCCAGATGAACGCCCATGACTCGGAGAAGATCGCCGGCATGCTGACGGAAATGGGCATGACGGAAGCGAAAACCCGGGAAGAGGCGGATTTCGTGATTTTCAACACCTGCTGCGTGCGGGAAAACGCGGAGCGGAAGGCGCTGGGCAATGTGACCTGGCTGAAGGAAGTCCGGAAGTCCAACCCCCATCTGATGATTGCCGTCTGCGGCTGCATGATTCAGGAGCCCGGGATGGCGGAAAAGATCCTGAAGCAGTACAAATTTGTGAATCTGGCCTTCGGCACAGCAAACCTTCACCGCTTTCCGGAGATGATGCTGGAGGCGCTGAACAGCGACAGAAGCCGCGTGACTGTGACGGAGGAGGACCTGATCGCCGAGGGGCTGCCCATCCGGCGGCTGCGGCGGGACGCAGCGTATCTGACCATCATGTACGGGTGTGACAACTTCTGCTCCTACTGCATCGTTCCCTACGTCCGGGGCCGGGAGCGGAGCCGGGAGCCCGGGGACATTCTGCGGGAGGCGGAGGGGCTGGCCGAGAGCGGCGTGAAGGAGATCATGCTGCTGGGGCAGAACGTAAACAGCTACGGAAAAGGGCTGGAAAAGCCCATGAGCTTCGCGGAGCTGCTGCGGGAAATGGACGGCATCGGGATTCCCAGGATCCGGTTTATGACCAGCCATCCAAAGGATCTGAGCGATGAGCTGATCCGGGTCATGGGAAACAGCCGGCACGTCCTGCCCCAGTTTCATCTGCCGGTTCAGAGCGGCAGCGATGAGATTCTGAAGCGGATGAACCGGCACTATACCAGGGATCAGTACCTGGACCGGGTTCGGAAGCTGCGGGAGGCGGTGCCGGGAATCGGGCTGAGCACCGATATCATCGTAGGATTTCCGGGAGAGACGGAAGAGCAGTTCCGCGACACCCTTTCGCTGGTGGAGGAGGTCCGCTACGACGGCGCCTTCACCTTCGTATTCTCTCCCCGGACGGGCACCAGGGCCGCCGTGATGGAGGGACAGATTCCGGAGGAGGTTTCCAGAGACCGGATTCAGCGCCTGATCGCCCTGCAGGAAGGGCTGCAGCAGGAAACCCTGGCCCGGTTCCTGGGGGCGGAGGAAGAGGTGCTGGCGGAAGGGCTGAGCAAGCGGAGCGAGGCCGCCGTATCCGGAAAGGGGAAACACGGGATCTCCGTGACCCTGCCCGGCGGAGCCGGCGATATCGGAGAGATCATTCCCTGCAGGATTACCGGCGTAAAAAACAACACGCTGATTGCGGAAAGAAGATAAGGTCGGGGGACAGACATGGCACTTTCACCAATGATGCAGCAGTATATCCAGATCCACGATCAGTATCCGGACTGCCTGCTGCTTTTCCGGCTGGGGGACTTTTACGAGCTCTTTTTTGAGGACGCGAAAACCGCGTCCAGGGAGCTGGAGCTGACGCTGACGGGACGGGACTGCGGGCTGGAGGAACGGGCGCCCATGTGCGGGGTGCCCTATCACGCGGTTAACAGCTATGTAGAGAAGCTGATCGAAAAGGGCTACAAGGTAGCCATCTGCGAACAGCTGGAGGATCCCGCGCTAGCCAAAGGGCTGGTGGAGCGGGACGTGGTTCGGGTCATTACCGCCGGCACCGTGACGGACAGCGCCATGCTGGAGGAGAAGGCCAATAACTATCTGCTGTGCGTTTACCTGAAGGGGAAGGAAATCGGCATCGCCTACGCGGATGTCTCCACCGGCGAATTCCTGGCGGGAGAGCCGACGGAGGCCATGCTCCGGCCGGAGATCGGACGGCTGGAGGCCCGGGAGGTGCTGTGCAGCGATCCGGTCAGGCTGCGGGAGCTGACCGGCCTTGAGCTGCCCCTGGGGGCCGCGCTGAACGACAGCTGGTTTCAGTACCGCAGCGCCGCGGATATTCTGAAGGAACAGTTTCATGTGAACTCGCTGATCCCCCTGGGCCTGGAGGAACACCGGGCGGCGGTCTGCGCGGCAGGGGCCCTGACCCGATATCTGCGGGAGACCCAGAAGAACGGGCTGGAGCATATCCGGACCCTGCGGTACGCGGAGAACGGCCACACCATGCTGCTGGACGCGAATACCCGGCGAAACCTGGAGCTGACGGAGAGCCTGCGGGGCAAGGGCCGAAAGGGAACGCTGCTGGCCCTGCTGGACAGGACGGCCACCGCCATGGGCGGGCGCCTTCTGAAAAACTGGCTGGAGCAGCCGCTGCTGGATATTGAAGCCATTCGGAGACGGCATGACGCGGTAGAAGCGCTGACGGAGAATTCCATGCTGACAGTGACCCTGGGAGAGGAACTGGGAGGCGTTTACGATCTGGAGCGGCTGCTGAGCAAGGTGGCCTACCGGAATCTGAACGGCCGGGACTGCCTGGCGCTGGCGGCCAGCCTGAAGAAGGTTCCAGGGATCCGAAATCTGCTTTCGGAGACGGATAATCCGGAGCTGAGGGCCATTCTTTCCACGCTGGATCCGCTGGAGGACCTGACGGAGCTGCTGGAAAGGGCGATTGATCCGGACGCGCCGGTGACCATTACGGAGGGGGGCATCATCCGCAGCGGATATTCCACGCTGCTGGATGAATACCGGGAGGCTCAGACCGGCGGGAAACAATGGATTCTGGATCTGGAAGCCAGGGAACGGGAAGAGACGGGCATCAAGAATCTGCGGATTCAGTACAACCGGGTTTTCGGATACAGCATCGAGGTCACCAAAAGCTATCAGCATCTGGTGCCCGAGCGTTATACCCGGCGGCAGACGCTGGCCAACGCGGAACGGTACGTGACCCCTGAGCTGAAGGAAACCGAGCAGAAGATCATGGGCGCCCAGGAGCAGAGCATCCGGCTGGAAAATCAGCTGTTTTCCGAAATCCGGGAGACCATCGCCGCGGCGATTGACCGGATTCAGCGGACCTGCGACGGGATCAAAAAGCTGGACGTTTACCAGAGCATGGCCCGATCCGCCACGGAAAACCGTTATGTGCGCCCGGAGATGACCGAGGACGGCAGCCTCTCCATTAAGGAGGGGCGGCATCCGGTGGTGGAACAGAGCATGAAGGGCGGGGAATTCGTGCCCAACGACACGGAGATGGATCTGGAAAACCGCCGGATGATGATTATTACCGGCCCGAACATGGCCGGAAAGAGCACCTACATGCGGCAGGTTGCGCTGATCTGCCTGATGGCTCAGACGGGCAGCTTCGTGCCGGCTACCCAGGCCAGGCTGCCCGTATGCGATCGGATTTTCACCCGGGTGGGCGCCTCGGACGATCTGGCCAGCGGCCAGAGCACCTTCATGGTGGAGATGAGCGAAACCGCCTATATTTTGCGGAACGCGACCCGGAACAGCCTGATTATCCTGGATGAGATCGGCCGGGGCACCAGTACCTTCGACGGGCTGGCCATCGCTTGGGCGGTGGTGGAATACATCGTGAACCGGGAGAACATCGGGGCGAAAACCCTGTTTGCCACCCATTATCATGAGCTCAGCGAGCTGGAAGGGCATCTGGAGGGGGTCAGCAATTACTGCATTTCCGTGAAGGAGCACGGGGAGGACGTGATCTTCCTGCGAAAGATCGTTCCCGGCGGTGCGGACAGAAGCTTCGGCGTGCATGTGGCCCGGCTGGCGGGGGTTCCGCACCCGGTCATCGTACGGGCGCATGAGATTCAGGCCCGGCTGGAGGTCAGCAATATCAACCAGAATACCATCGGACAGAATATTCTCGGCGGCGGGGATGCGCCCCGGCAGAATGAACAGGTCGATCTTTTTGACTATCAGAAGACGGAGATCATTCAGGAGCTGCAGGAGATCGACGTGATGGCGCTGACCCCCATGGACGCGATTAACAAGCTGTTTCTGCTCCGGGAGAAGGCCAGAAAGCTGTAAGGGAAGGAGGCGGACGGAATGGCCAAGATTCGGATGCTGCCGGAGGGGCTGATCGGGAAGATCGCCGCGGGAGAAGTGGTGGAACGGCCGGCGGCCGCCATCAAGGAGCTGGTGGAGAACAGCCTGGACGCGGGGGCTGAACGGATTACGGTTGAAATCGAGGACGGCGGGATTACGTCCTTCCGGGTGACGGATAACGGAAGCGGCATCGATGAGGGAGATATCCGACTGGCCTTTGAACGCCACGCCACCAGCAAAATCCGGGACGAAGCGGATCTGAACGCCATCGGGACCCTGGGGTTCCGGGGAGAGGCGCTGGCCTCCATCGCGGCGGTGTCCCATGTGACGCTGACCACCCGAACCCGGGAAAGGGAAACGGGGCTTCGGGTGAAGAACGAGGGAGGCCGGATCCTGGAGATTCGGGAGGCGGCCTGCGCGCCGGGAACGTCCATCCTGGTGCAGGAGCTTTTCTATAATGTGCCGGTACGCCGGCAGTTTCTGAAAAAGCCCGCAGCGGAGGCCAACGCGGTCACGGACCTGATGGTTCATCTGATTTTGAGCCGGCCCCAGGTCAGCTTCCGGTACGTGCGGGACGGCCGGCAGGTTTATCATTCCCCGGGAGACGGCAAGATCGGATCCGCCATGCTGACCATCTACGGCAGCGCGCTGGCCCGCACCATGAGGCCGCTGGAAGGAAACGCCTTCGGCGTGCTGATCCGGGGCTATGTGGCGGTGGGGGAAAACGCGAGGAACAACCGGGCGGGAGAGCATTTCTTCATTAACGGGCGGATGTTCCGAAGCCCTCTGATCAGCGGGGCCGTGGAGGATGCCTGCCGGGAACGGGTCATGATCGGGAAATATCCGGTCTGCGCGCTGTATCTGGAGATGCCCTATGAAAACGTGAACGTAAACGTCCATCCCAACAAGATGGAGGTGCGGTTCAAATCGGATTTTGCCGTACGGGACGCGGTCTATCAGGTGGTCTATGAGGCCCTGAAGGAGCGGGATGCCTTTGAGCGGCCGGTGGAGATGCCGCTGACGGAAGAAACCGGGGCCGGAACCGGGGCAGCGGAACCCGTGAAGAGATACGCTGCGGATGTCCCAGCCAGGGAACTGCCCCGGGCGACGGTGGAAACGGCGTCCGCCGTGCCGGGCATCCGGATGGAAGAGGCCGCGCCGATGCCCGTATACAGGCCCATCGAGGGGAAAAGGGAGCCTGCGGCGGAAGCGGTGGCTCCGCAGGAAACGCTGCCGGCGCCGAAGCTGACCATGAGGGGGCTGCGGGATCAGGCGGAAGGCCGGCCGGCGGAAAGCGCCGACGGCGGGACCGGGACGAGGCCGTGGGATCCGTCGGAGGGAGCGCCGGCCGGGAACGCGGACGGCGGGACAACGGCCGGTCCGGCGGCATTCAGCCCATCCGCAGCACGCGCGGAGGCTGCCGCCAAGCAGCGGCCGGCGGACAGCATCTGGCGGATTCAGCCCCTGGAGGAACAGACGGAACAGATCAGCAGCCTGCCGGAGAATATGCCCAAACCCATGAAGGTTTTCGGTGCCGTATTCAACACCTTTATTCTGATTGAATATGAAGATCATCTGCTGCTGGTGGATCAGCACGCGGCCCACGAAAGGCTGCTCTTTGACCGGATGATGAAGGCCTATGAGGAACAGCGGGCGGGACAGGAGCTGCTGGTGCCCTATATCGTCAGCGTGACCGAAAATGACCTGGCGCTGCTGGAGGAGCACCGGGATCTGCTGGAAGGCCTCGGGCTGACGGTGGAGCCCTTCAGCCGCCACGAGGTGGCGGTCCGGTCGGTGCCGGTGGTGCTGGGTCAGCAGGAAACGGCGGATTTCCTCCATGAGGCGATTGACGCCCTGGAAAACGGAAGGATGCCGGGGGCGGACAAGAAGCGGGCGGCGATCCTGCAGACCGCCTGCAAGCATGCGGTGAAGGGAGGAGAGCCTCTGCCGGAGGCGGTGCTGCGCTCCCTGGTGGAGGAGCTGATCGAAAAGAAAGTAACGCCGACCTGTCCCCACGGCCGGCCGCTGGTGGTTTCCATCAGCCATCTGGAGCTGGACAAAAAATTCAAGCGGATTCAGCAATAAAGCATGGAAGAGAAGATCATCTGCCGGGTGCTTACCGGACCGACCGCCAGCGGAAAAACGGACCTCAGTCTGGAACTGGCGGAAAAACACGGATGGGAAATCTGCTGCATGGACAGCATGCAGATCTACCGGGGCATGGATATCGGCACCGCCAAGCCCACCCCGGAGGAGCGGGCCCGGGTGCCCCATCATCTGCTGGATCTGCTGGATCCGGCGGAATCCTTCAGCGTGTCCGATTACGTGGCGCTGGCGGAGGAGATCATCCGCCGGAAGCACGCCGAAGGAAAGGAACTGCTTTTCGTGGGGGGGACGGGGCTGTATCTGCAGGCGCTGATCCGCCCCCTGGGCATGGGCGCGGTGCCGGCGGACGAACCGCTGCGGGCGGCACTGAACGCCCTGGCCGGGAGCCCCGGGGGCCGGGAGAAGCTGGACCGCATGCTGCGGGAGGTGGATCCGGACACCGCGGACCGGCTTCCCCTGAACGACGTCCGGCGGCGGATCCGGGCGATTGAAGTGAGCCGGAACACGGGCATTCCCTTTTCCAGGCAGCCGGACAGAGCCGGAGCATCTCCTTTCCGATGGCGGATCGCCGCGGCGGAGATGCCCAGGGAAACCCTGTACGAACGGATCAACCGCCGGGCTGAGGAGATGATGAGGCGCGGGCTGATGGAAGAGGTCCGGGGCCTGCTGGACAGGGGGCTCTCCCCTCAGGCCCAGAGCATGCAAGCCATCGGATATAAGGAGACGGTTCGCTGCCTTTCAGGAGAATGGAGCCTGGAAAAAACCATCGAAGAGATTCAGAAGGGGACGCGGCATTACGCGAAGCGTCAGATGACCTTTTTGCGGAGAATGGAAGAGGTCCGATATTACGAGGCCCTTTCCCCGGACGGGGCCGCACAGGCGGAAAAAATTCTTGCGGGAGAATGATATATGAACGATCAGATTGAACGGTGGATTCTGGAAGCGGAGGAGGGCCTGAAGGAGGCCTTCGCGGAGCAGGAGCGGATCGAGGAGCTCCGGACCAGGCAGGTGCTGGACGTTTTCCGGGATCACCAGGTGAGCTATCGGCATTTCGCGCCGACCACGGGCTACGGCTACGACGATATCGGCCGGGACACGCTGGAAGCCATTTACGCGGACCTGTTTCATACGGAAGCGGCCCTGATGCGGCCGCATATCGCCAGCGGCACCGCGGCGCTGAGCCTGACCCTGTTCGGGCTGACCAAACCGGGCGAGCGGATCCTCAGCGCCACAGGCATGCCCTACGACACGCTGCTGGGGATTCTGGGCACAGGGGAGGAAACGCCCCCCGGGTCCCTGAAGGAAATGGGCGTGGGGTTTGACTGCGTGGAACTGAAGCCGGACGGCTCCATCGGCCTGGAAGCGGTCGAAAAGGCCATTCGTCCCGAGACGACGCTGATCATCGCGCAGCGAAGCCGGGGCTATGCCTGGCGGCCCAGCCTGATGCCGGAGGCCTTTGGCCCCCTGGCGGACATGATTCACGAAAGACACCCCGGGATTCGGCTGATGGTGGATAACTGCTACGGGGAATTTGTCAGGGAAAAGGAACCGACGGACTATGGCGCGGATGTGTGCGTCGGCAGTCTAATTAAGAATCCGGGCGGCGGCATCGCGCCTACGGGCGGATATATCGCGGGAAGCCGCGAATCCGTGGACCGGATCGCCTGGCGGCTGACCGCGCCGGGACTGGGCCGGGAGCTGGGCTCCTACGCGGGGGATTACCGTCCCTGGTATCAGGGGCTGTTCATGGCGCCGCATACGGTCTGCCAGGCGGTCAAAACCGCCCTGCTTGCCGCCAGGCTCTTCGAAAATCTCGGCTATGCCGCCTCCCCGGGCAGCGGCGAAAAGCGGGCGGACATCATTCAGGCGATTCAGATGGGTTCGCCGGAAAAGCTGGTGGCCTTCTGCCAGGGAATTCAGGCCGCCAGTCCCATCGACTCCATGGCGCTGCCTGAACCCTGGGATATGCCCGGATACGAGGATCAGGTGGTCATGGCCGCGGGAACCTTCGTGGCAGGCGCCAGCATCGAGCTGAGCTGCGACGGCCCCATGCGGGCGCCCTACACGGCCTACATGCAGGGCGGACTGACCTATGTGCACGGACGAATCGCCCTGGCGGAAGCGCTGCGGCGAATGATGCCGAAAGATTGACAAATACAGCCGGAAATGAATATAATATATTAGTTTCTGAAAAAACGAGGAGGCGGGGCAAAAAATGGAAATCAGCGAACTGAAAGAAAAGGCGAGACTTGTTCGCAGAGATATTATTACCATGACATCCATGGCCGGCGCCGGCCATCCCGGCGGATCGCTGAGCAGCACCGATCTGCTGGTGGCACTGTATTTTGAAATTATGAATGTGGATCCGGCGGACGAAAAGAATCCGAACCGGGACCGGTTCATCCTCAGCAAGGGGCACGCGGCCCCCGCCCTGTATGGAACCCTCTGCGAGCGGGGATATTTCGACCGGAAGGAGTTTAACGGCTTCCGACAGCTGCACGGGATTCTGCAGGGGCATCCGGACGTGAAAAAGTGTCCCGGGGTCGACGCCTGCACCGGCTCCCTGGGACAGGGAATTTCCATCGCCGTCGGCATGGCCCTGGGGGCCAAGCATACGGGCAACCCCTGCCATGTGTATACCCTGATCGGGGACGGGGAGAGCCAGGAAGGGCTGGTCTGGGAGGCGAGCATGGCGGCCGCCCATTACAAGCTGGACAATCTGACGGTAATTCTGGATTACAACGGCATGCAGATCGACGGCACGAACGACCAGGTCATGAGCCTGGGCGATATCAAAGCCAAGGCCATCGCCTTCGGATATGACGTGGTGGAGGTTGCGGACGGGAACGATATGGAGCAGGTGGTCAACGCGCTGCGGGTGCCGCCCTGTCCCGGAAAGCCCCGGTATATCCTGATGCACACCCTGAAAGGCAAGGGCGTCAGCTACATGGAAGGCCAGGTGGGCTGGCACGGAAAGGCCCCGAACGCGGAGCAGGCGGCCCAGGCACTGAAGGAACTGGAGGGCTGAGAAGATGGAAAAGAAAGCAACACGGGTGGCATACGGCGAAGCGCTCTGCAGGCTGGGTGAAACGAACGAAAAGGTGGTCGTGCTGGACGCGGATCTGGCGGCCGCGACCATGACCAACGGATTTAAAAAGCAGTTTCCCCATCGGTTCTATGACTGCGGGATTGCGGAAGCGGACATGGTGGATATCGCGGCCGGCATGAGCACCATGGGTCTGATTCCCTTCTGCTCCACCTTCGCGGTTTTTGCGGGACGCTGCTATGACCAGATCCGCAACGGCGTCTGCTATCCGAAGCTGAACGTGAAATTCGGATTCACCCATGCCGGCATTACGCTGGGCGAGGACGGCGGAAGCCATGAAGCGATCGAAGATCTGGCGCTCATGCGGGTGCTTCCCAATATGACGGTCTTCGTTCCCAGCGATGCCAATGAAACCTATCAGTGCGTCGAGGCGGCGGCGAAGATTGAGGGGCCGGTCTACATTCGCGGCGCCCGGCTGCCCAGCCCGGTCTATGACCCCATGCCCTTTGAATTCGGAAAAGGAAAGGTGCTGCGGGACGGGAAGGACTGCGCCATTTTCACCTGCGGCATCATGAAGGAGCATGTGCTGGAAGCGGTGGAAATTCTGAAGAGCGAAGGGATCGATCCCGCGCTGGTGACCTTCCATACCCTGAAGCCCTTTGACGAGGAGCTGGCACGGATCTATACGGCGAAGTGCAAAAAGATTTTTACGGTGGAGGAGCACAGCGTGATCGGCGGGCTGGGAGACGCAACGGCCAGCGCCATCATCGGCCACGGGGTGGAGAAATTCACCAAAATCGGCATTCGGGACGTGTTCGGCCAGAGCGGCAAGCCGGCGGATCTGCTGAAGGAATACGGGCTGACCGGACCGCAGATTGCGGAAACCATCAGGGCGAACCTGTGAGATTCAAAGGAGATGACAGGACATGGCGGATTTCGGTTCCAATATGAAAAAGATCTGGCTGAAGGGGATGGAAGCCATCGGCAACACGGCTTCCAATATTGCCAGCAACACCCGTTCCAAAGTGGACGAGATGAACCTGGTGACGCGCCGTTCAGAGATCCTGAAGGAATTTGGCAACCAGGCGTACAGCCTCTGGCAGAAGGGGGAGCGGTTTCCCGAAGAGCTGGAAAAGCAGCTGCGTGAGCTGGAAAGGCTGGACGAGCAGCTGAACGATCTGCGGGCGGAGCGGCTGGCCGGCGTGAAGACGGAGAAAA
Source organism: uncultured Oscillospiraceae bacterium (assembly GCA_964565635.1). Classification (GTDB taxonomy): domain Bacteria; phylum Bacillota; class Clostridia; order Christensenellales; family Aristaeellaceae; genus Aristaeella. The sequence continues at coordinate 14,593 of CAZMFY010000007.1, read as the reverse complement.
CGGACGAAGCTGCCGCGGAAGAGACCCCGGAGAAGGAAGCGCAGGAGCCGAAAGCGGCCTCCGATGAAGAAGCCGAAAAGGCCCAGGAGATCCCCGTGATCCGGGTGGAGCAGCCGGAAACGGAAGCGGAAGGCGCCGCGGCAGCGGCTGAAGCGGCGGAATCCGCGGCGGAAAGTGCCGGGACGGCCAAGGCGGAGCCCGCGGCATCCCCGGTGGAGGATGCCATTGATGCGCTGTTTGATAAGCTTCCCACCGCCCAGGAAGCCCAGGAACAGGTGAACCAGGCGCTGGATTCTCTGGGGGATGGACTGAAGCAATTCAGCAGCAGGCTGGACGACAAGCTGGATGATCTGAATGACCATCTTCAGGGAGAATGAACAGCGGAAGCGGAAAGCCCTCCGATCGGAGGGCTTTTTCTCAGGATAACGGATCGGAGAGAAGGGAGAGAAGGCCCCTGAAAGGAACGAGAAACAGGAGAGTCCGCGCCGTCTGCTGCTGCCTGCTGACGGCCCTGCTGTGGGCTGCCCTGGCCGTGGGCGAGACCGCCGTGACGATCGAAGCGGGAGAATGGACCTGGGAGCCGGGAGGCGTTTCCACTTTTTCGGGGACGGTGATCCCGGACCGGGATCTGCCGGAGGCCCTGCTGAAGCTGTCGGTGGAAACCAAGGGCGAGAATGTTCGCGGAATTACGTTTCTTACGCTGAACGGGAAGAAAGTGAAACTCCGAAAGAGAGGCCCCGAAGCGACTGTTGAAATGAAGTCGGGAACCCCCTTTTCCTTTGAAGGGCAATGGACGATTCCGGAAGAAACAGACTCCGGTCTGGTTTATGCGGAAATCACCCTGACGGTGCTGGACGAACAGGGAGAAGAGGCGGGACGGGGTATTCTGAAAATAGGATCCGCGGAAGCGGAAAACCGGATGCTTGAACAGACGCTGACGGGCCGGACGGACCGGCTGATTCTGATCCTGTCGGCGGCTTGCGCCGCCGTATGGGTGCTGGCTGTCGGGAGACATATGATCCTGAACAGAAAAAAGGGACAGAAAGGATGATACGGACATGCAGATTTATAATACGATGACCCGCAGGAAGGAAGTTTTCAAGCCGCTGAAGGAAGGCAAGGTGACGATTTACGCCTGCGGTCCGACGGTATATCATTATTTTCATATCGGCAATGCCCGCCCTTTTATCACTTTCGACGTGCTTCGCAGGCAGCTGGAGCGGGAAGGATATGAAGTCACCTTCGTCCAGAATATGACGGATATCGATGACAAGATGATCCGCAGGGCGAACGAAAACGGGATTACCGTAAAGGAACTGGGGGACCGGTTTATTCGGGAATACTTTGTGGACGCGGCCGCGCTGGGCATCCGCAGGGCCACGGTGCATCCCCGGGCGACGGATCATATCCCGGAGATCATTGCGCTGATTTCGAAACTGATCGAGAACGGAAAGGCTTACGCGGCGCCCGGCGGGGACGTATACTATCGCGTTTCCGCTTTCCCAGGATACGGCAAGCTCAGCGGGCAGAGCGTGGAGGACCGGGAGATGGGGGCCAGCGACAGGCTGGACGTGGAGACGGAAAAGGAAAATCCGGCGGACTTTGTGCTGTGGAAGGCCAGAAAGCCCGGAGAGCCGTTCTGGAGCAGCCCCTGGGGCGAGGGAAGGCCCGGATGGCATATCGAATGCTCCGCCATGAGCATGAAATATTTGGGGGAAACAATCGATATCCATTGCGGGGGAAAGGATCTGATGTTCCCCCACCACGAGAACGAAATCGCGCAGAGCGAGGGCGCAACAGGCCATCCCTTTGTCCGCTACTGGATGCACAACGGGTTCATCAATGTGGACAACCAGAAGATGAGCAAGAGCCTGAACAACTTCTTTACCGTGCGGGATATCTCGGCCCAGTTTGATCTGGAAGCGGTACGGCTCTTCATGCTCTCCGCTCATTACCGGAGCCCCATCAACTTCAGCAGGGATCAGATCGAAGCGGCGAACGCCAGCCTGACCAGGCTGTATACGGCCCGGGATCATCTGCTGTTCCAGCAGGAGCATGGAGAAGACCGGCCGTTGAATGAGGAGGAAGAGGCCTTTATCGGCCGGCTAAAGGGATACGAGGCTCGTTTTGACGAGGCCATGGATGATGATCTGAATACCGCGGACGCCCTAGGCGCGATTTTTGAACTGGTCAAGGACAGCAATCTGGTGATTCAGGAAGGCAGCGCAAAAGCGGCGGCCGCCGCCGCGCTGGAGAGCCTGCGGGCGCTCTGCGGGGTGCTGGGCCTGCTGACGAAGGAGCGGGATGATCTGCCGGAAGAAATCCGAGCCCTGGCGGAGGAGCGGGCGCAGGCCCGGAAGGAGAAGAACTGGGCTCGCAGCGATGAGCTCAGGGACGCGATTCGGGCCGCGGGCTATATTCTGGAGGATACGAAACAGGGTCAGAAGATCCGGAAAGATAACGAGAAATGAGACAGCGGATCGGGACGGCGCTGATGATTCTGGCGGCGGCGCTCTGTCTGCTTTTCGGACTTCCGCGGCCGGGCCCTGCGGCAGAAAACTTCCGGTCGACAGGACGGGAGGGGGCCGTGGAACGGCCCCCTTTGCCGGACGGCTTCGTTTCCGTGAACACCGGGGAGCTGGAGGAACTGATGACGCTGCCCGGCTTAGGGGAAACCCTGGCGCTGAACATGATCGAGGAAAGGGAAAGAAACGGCCCTTTCCATTACCCGGAGGATCTGCTGTCCGTAAAAGGAATCGGCACGGGGAAGCTTGAGAAAATCATTTCCCTGATCAATTTTGAATAAGGATGGATGACCATGGCTTATCAGGCGCTGTACAGGCAGTGGCGGCCGAGAAAATTTTCGCAGATGGTGGGTCAGGAGCCCGTGGTGGAAACCCTGCGCCATCAGGTGCAGACGGGACGGATCGCGCATGCTTACCTGTTCTGCGGCAGCCGCGGAACAGGAAAAACCTCGACGGCGAAGATCCTGGCCCGGGCCATCAACTGCCTGAACCCGCAGGACGGGGATGTCTGCGGGGAATGCGAAATGTGCCGGCGGATGCAGGACGAGGACTTTCTGGACATTCTGGAATACGACGCCGCCAGCAACAGCAAGGTGGAGAACGCCCGGGAGCTGCTGAACGGCGCTCAGTTTCCGCCGCAGGCGGGAAAATACAAGGTTTATATCATTGACGAAGTTCACATGATGTCGGATTCCGCGTTCAACGCCCTGCTCAAGACGCTGGAAGAGCCTCCGGAGTATCTGGTATTTATTCTGGCTACGACAGAACCCTTTAAGCTTCCTTCCACGATTCTGAGCCGATGCCAGCGGTTTGACTTCGGGCGCATTCCGGCGGCCCAGATCGCCGGACGGCTCCGGGAAGCGGTGGATGGACAGGGGGCCAGCGCCACGGACGGAGCGCTGATGGCGATCGCCCGGGCGGCGGAAGGCGGTATGCGCGACGCGCTGAGCATTCTGGATATGTGCCTGGGATATGGACGGGCCGTGGATGAGAAGCTGGTGCAGTCCGTGCTGGGAACCAGCGACCGCAGCTTCCTGTTTCGGTTCAGCGAGGCGCTGAAGGAAGAAAAGGCGGGGGAAACATTCCGGCTGATTGATGAGCTGATGAACGCGGGCAAGGACCCGCAGGCCTTTATCCGGGACCTGGGCGCCCATCTGCGGACCCTGCTGCTGGCCAAATTCGGCGGAAAAGCCGCGGTGGAAACCCTGGGCCTATCCCTGGATGACGGGGCGGACTATGCGCGGCAGAGCGAAGACTTTCCCGCCTCCAGGCTGATGGATATGCTGGATCAGTTTATGCGTCTGGAATCCGGGCTGCGATACGCGGGCACCCCGCGAATCGCCCTGGAGAATGTTTGCCTGAAGTGCTGCCTGAGGACAAAAGAACCGGATACGCTGGCGCTGCAGGATCAGATTGACGCGCTGGAGCATAAGATCGAGCAGCTGGAGGAAAAGCTGGCAGGCGGGACGCTGGTTCCGGCCGCCCCCGCGGTGGAGCGGACCGGCAAAAAAACGCAGGCTGAAAAACCCGGCGGGGAGGCAAAGCCGGCCAAACGGAGGGAGACGCCGGCCGCCGTCGGAAAGAATCCGGAGGAGATCTGGCAGGCGGCCCTGAAAAACCTGCATCTGTCCGATCCGGGGATGCACGGCTTCTTCCAGCTTGGTAAATTCATCGGGGCGGAAGGCAGCGAATACCGCTGGCAGGCCGGCCCCGGTCAGGAGTTCATTGCCACGAGCCTGAATACGCCCGCCCGAAAGCAGAAGGTTGAGGAGGCGCTGACGGCGGCGGCCGGCGTACCCTGCAGCTTTACAGCCCTGGACAGCACCCGGGCGGAAACCGCAAAGGCGGAGAAGAACGAGGGAGAACTGGTGGACGAGCTTCGACAGACCTTCGGAGCGGAAGCGGTAACCGTCGTAGAGTAAGGATGAAGAAATCAAAAAGCCATCCCGGCCATGGGATGGCTTTTTTTGAGCGGACCGCGTCAGTTCAGCGCTTCCGCGTCATTCTCGATGGAAATCTCTTCCACGCTGCGGATTCCCCAGCGGGCTACCACCATGCTGAGATTATCGCGGCCGACGGAGAGGGTAACCGTATCATCCTTAATCCCGACGATGGTCCCGTAGATTCCGCCGATGGTGCAGACCCTGTCTCCGGCCTTCAGGTTATTCAGCATTTCCTTGACCTGCTTATCCTTTTTCCGCTGCGGACGGATCAGCATGAAATAGAACACCACAAAAATCAGGACCATGGGAAGGAACGTCCCGATCATAGCCGCCACAGGATTTGCTTCCGGCAGGGCTTCCGTAGTGGTTGCGGCCGCTTCTTCCGCGAGGGCAGCGGTAATTCCAAAAAGATGATTCAGCATACTTCAAAACTCCTTTTCATTAAGATAACCGAGGGGCATTATATCAGATTTCAGGATCGGATACAAGGGCCCATTTTGAGGGCGGAGCGGAGAGGACCGGGATGAAGCCGGAACCTCCGTTTTTATTCCGCAGGCAGGGGCCGGGTGGCAATGATGTCAACGCCGGTGCCGCAGACATCCGGCAGCACCGTCTGGCCGATGGAGACCGGAAGGGAAACCTGCAGCTGACGAAGAGATTCCATGATCTGGGAAATCATGCCTTTGGGAACGGGCGTGCGGGTCTTGACGGACAGCGGCATGGGGCTGCCCGGGACGGGAATGACGGCGGTGATCATGCGAAGCGGGAGGGTGCATTCCTGCTGCGCGTATTTCTTGCCCCGGCCGCATGTATTGCCGGATACGGATACGACCTCGCCCTGATCGGAGAGGGATACGGTCATCCGGCATCCCATGGGGCAGTTGATACAGGTAATGATCTGTTCCTTCATGATTATGCGTCTCCTTGTTCAATCTCTACCGTGAGCGGCCGGGCGGCATCCAGCTCCGCCAGCTGTTCCGGCTTCAGGGTACAGGCCACCATTTCTCCGGGTGTAAAGATCATGGCTTTTTTTCGGAAAAGCGTCCGGTCGCCCTGCCGGATGACGACAGCCGCGTTCTTATAAACGCCCGAGGGACGGAACATGACCGTGACCGGATCTGAAGGGCTGGATTGAATCAGCTGCGGAACACAGCCCCGAACACCGAATCCATCCTCTACCCGCAGGAAGGTTTTCTCCCGGGCTTCGGCCCGAACGAAGGCCGCGGCTGCTTTGCCGGCCCGGAAGGATTCGTTGGAAACGAAATCCACCAGATCATGAACATGCAGGACATTTCCGCAGGCGAAGATGCCGGGCACCGAGGTTTCAAAAGTATCGGAAACCATGGCGCCGGCTGTGGCGGGGGAAATCCGGACGCCGGCGCCCTCGGACAGCTCGTTTTCAGGGATCAGCCCCACGGACAAAAGAAGCGTATCACAGTCGAAAACCATTTCCGTACCGGGAATGGGACGCCGGTTTTCATCCACGCGGGAAACGACGACCCGTTCCAGCCGCTCCCGGCCCTGAATATCGGTTACGGTATGAGAGAGATAAAGGGGAATATTGTAATCATTGAGGCATTGGACGATGTTTCGGTTCAGCCCCGAGGAATAGGGCATGATTTCAACGCAGGCCAGCACCTTTGCGCCTTGGAGCGTCATGCGGCGGGCCATAATCAGACCGATGTCTCCCGAACCCAGAATCACAACCCGTTTGCCGGGCATAAAGCCTTCCAGATTTACGAAGCGCTGGGCTGTGCCCGCGGAATAGATCCCGGCGCAGCGGGTTCCGGGCGTACAGAGCGCTCCCCGGGGACGCTCCCGGCAGCCCATGGCCAGAATGACGGCGCCGGCCTGAATGAACCGAAGGCCCTTCTCTCTGGAGATGCAGGTCACGACACGGTCCTCCGAGACGGAAAGCACCGTGGTATCGCAGTCGATCTGAATCCCGAGAGAACGGGCGGTGTCGATATCCCGCTGGGCATATTCCGGGCCGGTCAGCTCTTCCCCGAAACGATGGAGACCGAAACCGTTATGGATGCACTGACGAAGGATTCCGCCGGGCATGGATTCCCGCTCGAGGACCAGAAGGGATTCTACGCCGGACTGCCGGGCCGCGATCGCGGCGGCAAGACCGGCGGGGCCGGCGCCGATAATCAGAATATCCGTATGATCCATCATTTGTTCTGGCCCTCCCTTCCGATACTTTCCGACAAAGTGCCGGTAAGCAGATAGCTGTTTCCGCCGTTCTTCGTGATTTCCGTGAGCGGAATACCGGTTTCCCGGGCGATGATGGCGGCAACCCGGGGGCTGCAGAAACCGCCCTGGCAGCGCCCCATGCCGGCCCGCGTCCGGCGCTTGACCGCGTCGATGTGCAGCGCGGGGACGGGGCGGTGGATGGCGGCCACGATTTCCGCCTCCGTGACCACCTCGCAGCGGCACACGATATTACCGTACAGCGGGTTTTCGGCCAGCGCCTTCCGGCGGGAATCGGGATCCATCTCCCGGAAAGGTTCCGCGCTCTTCCGGAAGGCCGCAATCGAATCCTTCCGGGTAAGCGCCTGCTCCTTCACGATCTGCTCGGCCAGGGCGGCTGCGATGGCCGGGGCGGAAGAGAGGCCGGGGCTTTCGATCCCTACGGTCTCGTATGCTCCGGGGCATCCGGGAACGGCGCCTACGATGAAATCCTCGCCGACTTCATGGGCGCGGACGCCGCTGAAATTGGTGATATTCGAACGGAGAGATACCTGCGGCCAGGTGAGCCGGACCCGATCCATGACGGAATCCAGCCCCGGCTGGGTGGTTTCCGTATCCAGCGGGTCCTCGATGTCCTCCGCGCTGGGACCGAGCAGAATGTTGCCGTGAACCGTGGGAGAAACAAGCACGCCCTTGCCCATCCGGGAGGGGCACTGGAAAATGGTCCGGCTGAAGGGAAGGGCCTTGGGCCGATCCAGCAGATAATACTGCCCCCGCCGATGAATGATGGTTTTCTTTTCCGAAGAGAGCTGATTATGCAGATCGGCGGAAGAGCTGCCGGCACAGTTGATCAGAATGCGGCAGACCCATTCGCCGCCTGAGGTTGAGACCAGAAAGGTGCCGTCCGGCTGACGGGTGACCTTCTGAACTTCCGTTCCCAGCCGGAAGGATACGCCGTTGAGCGCCGCGTCATCCGCCAGGGCAAAGGTCAGCTCATAGGGACTGACGATGCCGCTGCCAGGGACCAGCAGGGCGCAGGTGACCGCGGGATTCAGATTCGGCTCGAGGGCCAGCGCCTCTTCCCGGTTGATGATCCGCAGATCCGGCACACCGTTTGCCTCTCCGCGGGCCAGCAGCGTCTTCAGCGTTTCCCGGTCCTCCTCCGAAAAACCGATAACCAGGGCGCCGCAGCGGGCATAGGGAACGCCCAGCGCTTCGCACAGCGCGGGGAAAAGGTTTGCCCCCGCTACGTTATACCGGGCTTTCAGGGTGCCGGGGACCGCGTCATACCCGGCATGCACGATGCCGCTGTTGGCTTTGGAGGCGCCTTCGGCCACGTCCCAGCCCCGCTCCAGCAGGACGACAGAAGCATGATATCGGCTGAGCTCCCGGGCAACGGCGCAGCCGACAACGCCGCCGCCGATAATCAGAATATCCGCAAATTCCGACAAAACAGTATCCCTCCCGTCAGGATTTTCTACCGAAACATTTTACCATAGATTCGCCTTGAAATGCAATTCACCGGCCGGCTTTTATGCAATTATATCTGCGCATCCCGCTCCTTTTATGCAGTTGCGAAAGAACGGTATGAATGATATAATAACTGGACATTTTGCGGGAGGTGAGCGTTTGATTACGACGATCTGCCTGAACCCGAGCTTTGACCGTACCGTGGAGATGAACAGCCTGAAGATCGGCGACGTCAACCGGGTGCGGGCACTGCGGGAAGACATGGGCGGCAAGGGGATTAACGTAGCCGTGGTGGCCCGGAGGCTGGGACTGGACGTGCAGTGCCTGGGCGTGATGGGTGCGGAAGACGGGGACCGGCTTTCTGCAATGATGGATCGGGAAGGACTGCGGCATCACTTTCTGAGGGTGCCCGGCCGAGTCCGGACGAATCTGAAGATGATCGTCAGGGACGAGAAGGGCCTGACCGAGCTGAACGAGGCGGGTGATCCGCTGCGGGAAGAGGATCTGGCTGCTTTTTTTGACCTGGCCAGAGAGAAAACCGTGAACAGTGATATGGTCGTGATCACCGGAAGCCTGCCTCCGGGATGCCCGAAGGGGATCTATCGGGATCTGATGAAGGCGCTGGAAGGAAAAAAATGCATCCTGGACAGCGAAGGGGCTGAGCTGGAGCTGGCGGCGAAGGAAGCGCATCCCTTCCTGATCAAGCCTAATCTTCATGAAATGGAAACCACGCTGGGACTGGAGCTGCGGACGATGCGGTCCATTCGCGACGCCGCGCTGCTGTTTATCCGGCTGGGCGTGCAGCACGCGGTGGTGACCATGGGCGCCATGGGGGCCATGTATGTGGATCAGGAGCGCACGCTCTTCGCGCCGGCCCTGAGGGTGGCGACCAAGTCCACCGTAGGCGCCGGGGACGCCATGCTGGGCGGCATGCTGCTGGGATACGAACGGGAAGGCGAAATGCGGAAAGCCTTCAAATACGGTGTTGCGGCAGGCGCCGCCAGCGTCATGACGGAAGGAACGCAGCTGATCGTGCCGGAGGATTTTTACAGTCTGCTGGAGCAGGTTCGGATTCAGGAGGTCTGATGGGATGGTTTTTTCCCCGGAAGGCTGAATATACCGACGGGGCGATTGATCTGATTCCCGTGTATCTGCCGCCCTCCGACCGGGAACTCGGTTTTGAACCGGAACGGGAATGGAAGATCACGGAACACGGAAAACGAAAAGAGATCGGCCGGGTGACATACCGGGCCGGAGAAAGCGAAGCAATCTACTATTTCGGGCACATCGGATACCACATCGATCCGCCATACAGGGGGCACCATTACGCGCTGAGGGCCTGCAGGCTGATCCGGGAGGAAATTCTGCGAAGCGGAAAGAGCAGCGTGATTATTACCTGCGATCCGGATAACGAGGCCAGCCGGAAAACCTGCCTGGGACTGGGCTGCCTGTGGGAAGGACAGGTTCCGGTGGCAGAATGGCTGCAGAAAAAATACGACATCAGTGACCGGAAGGATCGTTTTATCTGGACGGTTATACGAGGGTAAAGCATGTTTACGGAAGCCAGGGGGACCCGGATTCGATACGAAATGCAGGGAGAGAAGGGAAGCCGGATCGTCCTGCTGCACGGCTGGGGATGCGACGGCGAAATGATGAGGACGCTGGCGGAAGGGCTGGCGTCGGAGCATCGAACGCTGCGGCTTGATTTCCCGGGGCACGGGGAAAGCGGACGGCCACCTGAACCATGGGGCGTTCCGGAGTATGCGGCCTGTCTGCGGGAAACGCTGAAGAAACTGGATTTTTTACCCTGCGCGGTGATCGCCCACAGCTTCGGATGCCGGGTGGCCGCCTGGGCAGCCAGCGAGTGGCCGGAGATGTTTACCCGCTTGATTCTGACAGGCGCCGCCGGGCTGAAGAAACCGCAGACGGAAGAAGGAAGGAAACGGGCCGAGGCTTTTCAGCGGGGAAAGAAGATCGCAAAATCCCTGGAAAGAGTCCCTTTTCTGCGGGCTGCCGGAGAACGGATGGAGGAAAGCCTGCGGCAGAAATACGGCAGCGCGGATTATCTCGCGCTTGATCCCGAAATGCGGAAGACCTTTGTGAAGGTCATCGGGCTGGACCTGCGGGAACGGTATCCCGAAATCCGGCAGAGCACCCTGCTGATCTGGGGAGACCGGGACACGGAGACCCCACTCTGGATGGGACGGGAGATGGAGAAGCTGATTCCGGATGCGGGGCTCGTGATGCTGGAGGGCGGAAGCCATTTCGCCTTTCTGGAGCAGGCCGCGCGCTTCCTGACCATCGCAAGACACTTTTTGACGGAGGAGAACGGATGAGTTTAGTCGGGACAGCGAGCTCCTGGATGAGACTGATGTGGGCCTGCTGCGTCAGCGGCGGGTGCCTGCTGGCGGCCAGGCCCCTGATCCACTGGTTTCAACTGGAAAGCTATCAGTTTCCCGGATATTTCCGGACGCTGAAACGGAAGGGGCTGAAGGCCTGGCTGCCCGGGTTCATCATGACGCTGGCCCTGCTGGCCGGCTGGCTGATGCTGGCGCTGCTGCCGGCCTGGATCGGATGGCTGCCCGCGGGCCTGCTTCCGCTGCTGTGCGGCGGGATGCTGAACAAGCACAGCCGGAAGCAGACGGAAAAGAAGAAGCTGACGTGGACGGCGCGGGCCAAGCGGCTATGCGTTACGGCGCTGGTGCTGTGGTCGGCGCTGTTGTTTTCATGGACATTCCTTGCGACGGGGCCGTCCGCTGAAAGCTGGCAGGCAGCTTTGCCTTTCCTGGCATTTCCCCTCCTGCTGCCCCTGTGGACAGCGCTGGCGGGGCTGCTGGCCTGGCCGCTGGAGAAACTGATCAGCGAGATGTACTTTCAGGACGCGCGGCGCATCCTGCGGGAGCGGCCGGATCTGATTCGAATCGGGATTACCGGCTCCTGGGGCAAAACCAGCGTGAAATTCATTCTCGGGACCATGCTGAGCGAACGATATCCGACCCTGGTGACTCCGGCCAGCTTCAATACCCCCATGGGCGTGACCCGGGTGATCCGGACGCAGCTGGAGCCGGGACACAGGATCTTTGTGGCCGAAATGGGGGCCAGGCATGTGGGAGACATCAAGGAGATGTGCCGGCTGGTCAGGCCGGAAATCGGCGTGCTGACCTCCGTGGGACCGCAGCATCTGGATACCTTTCATACCCAGGAGCGGATCACAAGGACAAAATATGAACTGATGGATGCCATTCCCTCCGGCGGCAGCTGCTTTTTCGCGGATGACGACGGGATCGTGACCGGCCTGTGGGAAAAAACAGCCAAGGAGAAGCATCTGGCCGGGCTGAATCCGGACCGGGATGACGTATGGGCCGAGAACATCAGGGTTACCCCTGCCGGCAGCGCCTTTACGCTGTGCTGGGGCGCTGACAGGACCGCCTGTGAAACGAGCCTGCTGGGCGAGCTGAACATCAGGAACATCGTTCTGTGCGCCGCGGTATGCAGGAAGCTTGGGATGACCGGGGCTGAGATTGCCAGGGGCATTCGAAAGCTGAAGCCCGTGGAGCATCGGCTGGAGCTCAAGCGAAATCCGGGCGGCATCACCGTGCTGGACGACGCGTTTAACAGCAACATTCGCGGAGCGGAGCAGGCCTTCCGGGTCCTGAAGGAGTTCCCCGGAACCCGTTTTGTCGTGACGCCGGGCATGGTTGAGCTGGGAGATCGGGAGGAAGATCTGAACCTTGAATTTGGACGAAGGATGGCCGGCTGCTGCGACGAAGCGATTCTTGTGGGCCGAAAGCGCAGCGAAAGCCTGAAAAAGGGACTGCTGGAAGAAGGCTTCCCTGAGACGCATATTCACGTGACCGGCAGCCTCCAGGAAGCGGCGGCGCTGCTTCAGCAGCGGGCTCATCCGGGGGACACCATTCTGTTTGAGAATGACCTGCCGGATAATTACAGCGAGGAGTAAGGGCTGAAAATGATGAAAAAACAACTGGGTGTAATCTTTGGCAGCCGGAGCTGCGAACGGGAAGTGTCCATCATCAGCGCGGTCCAGATGATGCATCACGCGGATCCGGAAAAATACGACGTCATTCCTGTATATATCGATGAACAGGGAACCTGGTATACGGGGGAGAAGCTGAAGGAAATCGCCACCTATCAGCACTTCCGGCCGGATCAGCCGGGAATCAGAAAGGTCTTTCTGGATATGACGCCCGGCAGCGGCGCGCTGCTGGCCGTGGAAAAGGGCAAAGGCCTTTTCGCCCGGGAGGAGCTGAAGGCCGTGGCCAGGGTGGATCTGTTCCTGGTGATTATGCATGGCATGAACGGGGAGGACGGCACCCTGCAGGGCATGCTGGAACTGGCGAACATTCCCTACACATCGGCCGGGGTTGGCGCCAGCGCGCTGGGCATGGACAAAATCCTGATGAAGCAGTTCTTCCGGGGAGCGGATCTGCCGGTGCTTCCGTCCCTTTGGTACAGTCGGCGGGACTTCGGCAACCGGCCTGAGGAAATCATTTGCGAAATAGAAGAAAAGCTGGGATACCCGGTCTATACAAAGCCCGCGAACCTGGGATCCAGCATCGGCGTGACCCGGGTGGAAGATCGAAGCGCCCTGCGGGAGGCGATGGAACTGGCGTTTTCCTATGACCGCCGGGTGCTGGTGGAGAAGGGGCTGACCGGGCCCATCGAGCTGAACTGCAGCGTTTTGGGCTTTGACGGAGAGGCGGAAGCTTCCCCCATCGAGATGCCCATTACCAGCAAAGCGACCCTTGATTTCAACGAAAAATACCTGGCGAACGGCGGCAGCAAGGGGATGGCCAGCCTGCACAGGGTGGTACCCGCCCCCATCGAGGACGAGCTGCGGGATAAGCTTCAGCGGATGAGCCGGGAAATCTTCCGAATGATGGACTGCAAAGGCGTCGTACGGATTGACTATATGTTTGACCGGGAGAGCGGCAACGTTTATATTACGGAAATCAATACCATTCCCGGAAGTCTCGCCTTCTACCTGTGGGAAAATGCCGGGATGCCTTACGTGCGGCTGATTGACCGGCTGGCGGAAATCGCGGAAACGGCCCATCAGGAAAAGAACCAGGCCAATTATGCTTACACCAGCGATATTCTGTCCGGCGCAATGCTGGGCAGCAAGGGCGCGAAAGGCACAAAGGGAACGAAGAGATAGTGTTCAGGAAAAGAAGATCGGACCGGAAGGGAGTGAAAGCCGGGTGCTGCTGGAAAAACTGAGAGGTCCCGAAGATCTGCGGAACATGAATCAGGAACAGCTGCAGAACCTCTGCGGAGAAATCCGGGAGGCGCTGATCGCTACCGTTTCCAAAACAGGCGGGCATCTGGCCTCCAATCTCGGGATCGTTGAACTGACGGTGGCGCTGCATCGGGTTTTCGACTTCAGAACGGATCGGATCGTTTTTGACGTGGGCCATCAGTGCTATGTGCATAAGATGCTTACAGGGCGCATGGACCGCTTTTCCACCCTCCGGCAGTACGGCGGGCTCAGCGGGTTTCCCCGGCGGGAGGAAAGCGAATACGACTGCTTTGAGACGGGGCACGCCTCCACATCCATTTCCGCCGCGCTGGGACTGGCCAGGGCCCGGGATTATCAGGGACAGAATCACTCCGTGATTGCCCTGACGGGAGACGGCGCGCTTACCGGCGGCATGTGCTACGAAGCGCTGAATGACGCCGGTCATTCGGGCACCAGGATGATTGTGCTGCTGAATGACAATGAAATGAGCATTGCCAAAAATGTGGGTGCCCTGAGCACCAGTCTGACCAATCTGCGGGTGAGCAGCGAGTGGCAGAACACCAAACTGGCCGTGCGCAGGTTCCGACGGGTGCCGGTGATCGGAAAGCCCATCTACCGGGTCATGCACGCTGCAAAAACCATGGCGAAAACCGCGCTCGTACGGGCGGACAGCATCGGTTTTTTTGAGACGCTGGGTTTTGAATATTTCGGCCCCATCGACGGGCATCATCTTGCCAGCCTGGAAAATACGCTGAGGAAGGCGAAGGAATTCAAGGGCCCCTGCGTCATTCACATCAAGACCCGGAAGGGATACGGATATGACAAGGCGGAAGAGCGGCCGGAAATCTTTCACGGCACACCGCCGTTCCTGGTGGAAACGGGAGACCGGGCGACCGTACCGAACCGTCCGTCCAACGGGCATGTGATGGCGTACACGCTGGCGGACATGGCCGAAAAGGATTCCCGGGTGGTGGCCATTACGGCGGCCATGCCCCTCGGCACCGGGCTCGATCATTTTGCCGAGCGGTTTCCGGAGCGGATGATGGATACGGGGATCGCGGAGGAACATGCGGTGACCATGGCGGCCGGGCTGGCGGCCGGCGGGATGCGGCCGTATTTTGCCGTGTATGCTACGTTTTTCCAGCGGTGCTATGACCAGATGATTCACGATGTGGGGCTGCAGCGGCTGCCGGTGGTTTTCCTGC
>CAZMFY010000006.1:0-25676 GCA_964565635.1 uncultured Oscillospiraceae bacterium | reverse complement strand
GGCCCGCAGTGGGCGCCGATGACAGGCCCCACATTGTCAATCCGAATCTGCAGGGCCGGCATCTTTTTCAGCGCCAGTTCCTTCAGCTCCTTCGCTTCCTCCGGCGCGTCCGCGTGCAGGATGATGACCGGGCTCTCTTCGGGATCCGGCTCATATTCCAGCATCTTATCCACAAGCGTATTCAGCGCCTTTTTCCGGCCGCGGACCTTGTCCACGCTCTGCAGCGTCCCGTCCCGGGCCTCCATGATGACGGGCTTGATATCCAGCATGGCGCCGAAGGCCGCGGCGGTGGGGGAGATGCGCCCGCCCCGCTTCAGATATTTCAGATCGTCCACCGTGAAGATGCCGTGGGCCCGCAGCTTGTTCTTTTCCAGCCAGTCGGCCACTTCCTCGATGGGAGCGCCGGCCCGGTACATTTCGTGCCCCTTCAGGGCCAGCAGGGCTACGGGGGTGGAGATGGAAAGCGTATCCACCACCAGGAACTTCCGTTCCGGATACTGCTCCAGCAGCTGCTCCCGCACCCGGTAGATGGCTTGAATGGTGGAGCTCATCTTGCTGGAAAAGGCGACAAAAAGAAGATCCTTTCCGGAGGCCAGGACCGGTTCAAAATATTCCAGGTAGGCGGCTTCATTCAAAGCGGAGGTTACCGGAACCGCCCCGTTGCGCATTTTATCGTAGTAGCTTTTATGGTCCAGGGTCTGGCCCAGGTCATCGAAATATTCCTTGCCATCCAAGGCATAGGGCATGTATACCACGGGAATATCGTACTTCACCTTCAGGTCGTAGGGCAGGTCGCTGTCGCTGTCCATCATGAAAACGTAATCCATCACAAATCCTCCTTAAAGAGGCCTTTATTTCAAGCAGTCAGACTAATATCCGGACGCCTAAGTCATTATAAGGGACGGCTAAAAAAAAAGCAAGAGCGGGAACTGGCAGAAACCATCTGCTGCACATTTTTTGTTTTTTTCTTGCGATTCCATTGCAGGCCTCCTATAATGATGGGCACAGTTTTCTGCATTACAGCGTTGGGCCGCAGAAAAAGGAGTTGTGTCAATGAGTTCCAAGATGATGTTTTATATCCTAAAGCGGGTGTTGCTTGCCGTGCTGACTGTCTGGATCGTGATTACGGTCACTTTTTTTGTCATGCACGCGGTTCCCGGCGGCCCCTTCGTGGGTGAGAAGGCGATCTCCAAGGAGGCCCAGGCAGCCCTGGAGGCGAAATACGGGCTGGATAAGCCGCTCCTGGAGCAGTATACCACCTATCTGCGGGATATCGTGACAAAATTCGACTTCGGTCCTTCCCTGAAGCAGCGGGGCCGGATGGTCATCGATATCATCACGGACGGCATGAAGACCTCGGCGAAGCTGGGCCTGATCGCTGCGGGGATCGCGGGGATCCTGGGCATCCTGCTGGGGGCCGTGGCGGCAATCCGGCGGAATACGGTGCTGGATAAGGTGATCATGGTGATCACCACCGCCTTCGTTTCTATGCCCTCCTTTATCATGGGGTCGCTGCTGCTGATCTTCTTCTCGGTTCGGCTGGGCTGGCTTCCAGCTAACGGCGCGGCCCAGGGCGGGCTGATTCTGCCGGTGATTACCCTGTCCCTCTATCCCATGAGTTACATCACCCGCCTGACCCGCTCCTCCATGCTGGATGTGCTGGGGCAGGACTACATCCGGACAGCCCGGGCCAAGGGCGTGTCCTACTGGCGGATTATCTTCGGCCATGCCCTGAAGAATTCCCTGATTCCGGTGATCACCTACTTCGGTCCCATGCTGGCCTATATCGTTACGGGCTCCATGGTGGTGGAGCAGATCTTTGCCGTGCCCGGGATCGGGCGGGCGTTTGTCTCCAGCATCACCAACCGGGACTACACCATGATCATGGGGACGACCATCTTCCTGGCGACCCTGATTGTCGTGATGAACCTGGTCAGCGACCTGCTGTATAAAGCTGTGGATCCCCGGATTGAGTTTGAATGAGAGAGGAGGAAATGGCATATGTTCAGTGCGAATAAACCCTTCAGCATGCATCTGGATCCGGACGCCTTCCTCCCGGCGACGGAGGAGGAAAAGGAGTATATCTCCCGGATGCGCCCCTCCAGCACCTTCTTCAGAGACGGCTGCAAAAGGCTGCTGAAGAACCGGGTGGCCACCGCCAGCCTGATCATTATTATTCTGATTACGCTGGGAAGCATTATCCTGCCCATGGTCTGGCCTTACTCCTATGAGGCCATGCTGGGCGTGCGGCCCGGGAAGCCGGTGGATTCCTCCTATAACAATCTGGCGCCCTTTACCTGGGGGAAAACGGAGCTGAAAAGGATCGAGGAGGGAGAAAAGCTCTTCCCGCACATCTTCGGGACGGACGGCCACGGCCGGGATTACTTCATTCGCGTGGTCTACGGCACCCGAATCTCCCTGGCGGTAGGCTTCTTCGCCAGCATCATCGTGCTGATTATCGGCATGACCATCGGGGCCATTTCCGGATACTGCGGCGGCAAGGTGGATATCGTGATCATGCGGATCGTGGACATGATCTACTCCCTGCCCGACATGCTGGTGATTATTCTGCTGAGCGTCGTGCTGGGAAAAACGCTCCACGTGGAGGGAACCTTCCTGGAAAAGATCGGCGCCAACGTGATCTCCATGTTCATCGTGTTCGGCCTGCTGTACTGGGTCAGCATGGCCCGGCTGATCCGGGGCCAGATCCTGTCCCTCCGGGAGCAGGAATACGTGCTGTCCGCCCAGGCGACGGGTGCCGGCGCCGGATGGATTATCCGGAAGCACCTGCTGCCCAACTGTATTTCCGTAATCATTATTTCCACCGCACTGCAGATTCCCAACGCCATTTTCACGGAGAGCTTCCTGTCCTTCCTGGGCCTGGGGGTCAACGCGCCGATGCCCTCTCTGGGCTCTCTGGCGTCGGATGCCCTCAACGGCATGACCTCCTACACCTATCGGCTGGTGATTCCGGCGGTGGTGATCTGTCTGATCGTGCTGAGCCTGAACCTGTTCGGGGACGGACTGCGGGATGCCTTCGATCCGAAGCTGAACGCGTGACGGGGCAAGACGGGATATATGATTGATTGAAAGGGCAATGAAATATGTCTGAAAAGCAGAGCAAGCAGATTCTGGAGCAGTCCCAGGGGCAGACCCTGCTGGAGGTGAGGGATCTGCATACCTCCTTCTTCACGGATGCCGGCGAGGTCAAAGCGGTGGACGGCGTCTCCTTCCGGCTGGACCGGGGCAAGGTGCTGGGGATCGTAGGTGAATCCGGCTCCGGAAAATCGGTGACCGCATATTCCGTGATGCAGATTCTGGCGCCCACCGGCAAGATCGTCAGCGGCAGCGTGAAGCTGGACGGGAAGGAACTGGTCGGCGCGGACGAAAAAACCCTGCGGTCTGTGCGGGGAAACAGAATCTCCATCATCTTCCAGGATCCCATGACCTCTCTGAATCCGACCTACACCATCGGCCATCAGCTGATGGAGGCCATCATGCTTCACACAAACCGGAACCGGAAGCAGGCGCGGGAAAGAGCGCTGGAGATGCTCCGCCTGGTGAACGTGAACGAGCCGGAAAAGCGGATGAAGCAGTATCCCTACGAGCATTCCGGCGGCATGCGCCAGCGGGTTATGATCGCCATGGCACTGGCCTGCGAGCCGGATATCCTGATCGCGGACGAACCGACAACCGCGCTGGATGTGACGATACAGGCGCAGATCCTGGAGCTGATGGCTGATCTGCAGAAAAAGCTTGGAATGGCCATCATCATGATTACCCATGACCTGGGAGTGGTGGCGCAGATGTGCGATGAGGTCATCGTCATGTATGCGGGCTCTATCTGCGAACGGGGCACGGCGGACGCGATTTTCTACCATCCCGCCCATGAGTATACCAAGGGCCTGATGCGGTCCATCCCCCGGGATGAGAACAACGGCCAGCGGCTGAAGCCCATTACCGGCACCCCCATCGATCTGCTGAACATGCCGAAGGGCTGCCCCTTCGCGCCCCGGTGCGATCAGGCGATGAAGATCTGCCTGACCCGGCGGGCGGAGGAAATGTGGGTCGGAGAGGATCATATTTCCAGCTGCTGGATGAATGTCAAGGAGCTGGCTGAACGGGAAAAGAATGCCCCGGAAGGAGAGGAAGCGCATGAGTGAAAACGGAACACTGCTGGAGGTGCAGGACCTGAAGCAGTATTTTGATATCAACATGGGTTTTTTCCGCTCCAAGCCGCTGAAGGCGGTGGATGGCGTCAGCTTCACGGTCAAGCGCGGAGAAACCCTCGGCCTGGTGGGAGAATCCGGATGCGGAAAGACTACCGTGGGAAGATCCATTCTGCATCTGTATGAGCCTACCGGCGGAAAGGTGATTTACAACGGCCGGGAGATCAAAAGCAAGGCCAGCCTGAAGGAATTCCGGAAGAAGGCAACCATGGTCTTTCAGGATCCCTATTCTTCCCTGAATCCCCGGATGACCGTCAGCGACATCGTGGCGGAACCGCTGGATGTCCATCACCTGTATAAAACGAAAAAAGAACGGCAGGAACGGGTTTTGGAACTGATGGGCTATGTGGGGCTGAACAGCGAACATGCTTCCCGGTACGCCCATGAGTTTTCCGGTGGACAGCGGCAGCGTATTGGTATTGCCCGCGCGCTGGCAGTGAATCCGGAGTTTATTGTCTGCGACGAGCCGGTTTCCGCCCTGGATGTGAGCATTCAGGCTCAGGTCATCAATATGTTTGATGATCTGCAGGATCGGCTGGGGCTGACGTATCTGTTCATCGCGCATGATCTGCTGGTGGTCCGCCATATTTCGGACCGAATCGCCGTCATGTACCTGGGCAAGATGGTGGAGCTGGCGAAGGCGGAGGAGATTTACAACCATCCCCTTCATCCCTATTCTCAGAGCCTGCTGAGCGCTGTGCCCCTGCCGGATCCCAAGGCGGCGAGGGCAAACAAGCGGATCGTGCTGACGGGGGATATTCCCAGCCCCCTGAACGCGCCTTCCGGCTGCCCCTTCCGGACCCGCTGCCGTTTTGCCACGGACGCCTGCGCCCAGAGCATGCCGCCCTTCGAAGAGGTGGAGAAGGATCACTTTGTGGCCTGCCACAGGGTCAAGGAGATCGGATAACCTGACGACTTCACGAACGCGGCAACGCGTTCCTGAAATATATCTTATTTAAGGAGGAACCCTGCATGAAGAAACTGTTTGCACTGGTGCTGGCTGCCGTGATGACGCTGAGCTGCGTGGTCATGGCTTCCGCGGAAGAAGCGAAGACCTCGATCAACGTCTGCATCGCCTCCGAACCGGATACCCTGGATCCCGCGCTGAACTCCGCCGTGGACGGTGCGACCCTGATCGCCCATCTGTTCTCCGGCCTGAGCAAGTGGGCCCAGGATGAAAACGGCGCTCTGGAGATCGTGGCGGACTGCGCCACCGAGTTGACCGCTCCCGTGATCAACGAGGACGGTACCGCTACTTATACCTACACCCTGGCGGACGGCCTGAAGTGGTCCGACGGCAAGGATCTGACCATGAAGGACTTCGAGTTTGCATGGAAGCGGGCCGCTTCCGAAGATCTCGGCGCGGACTACGGCTATATGTTCGAAGTCGTGAAGGGCTATCCGAATGAACTGGCCGTGGAAGCCACCGACGACAAGACCCTGGTGGTGACCCTGAACAACGACGTGTCTTACTGGAATGAGCTGCTGGCCTTCCCGACCTTCCTGCCCGTGCGGGAGGATATTGTCAGCAACGAAGCCTGGGCCACCGATCCCGCCACCTATGTGTCCAACGGTGCCTACACCATGACCGGCTGGGACCACAACTCCAAGATCACCCTGACCAAGAACGCCAACTATGCGCACGCGGACACCATCAAGATGGATGAGATCAACTTCTATCTGTCCGATGATGAGAACAATATGCTGGCCAACTTCCGCAACAACGACTGGCTGATGATCGACAGCGTGCCCAACGCGGAAATCGACGCCCTGAAGGCGGAATATCCCGATGAGTTCGTGGTTGGCTCCCAGATGGGTACCTACTATGTGTCCTGGAACGTGAACGCCTCCATCCTGCCGGAAGGCAGCGAGCTGACCGGGGACGAAGCCGAAAAGGCGCAGGCGGAAATCCGCTTTGCCATCGGCCTGCTGTTTGACCGGAACTATATCGTCACTGAGATCGGCAAGGCCGGCCAGCAGCCCGCTTCTTCCTTCGTGGCGCTGGGCCTGACGGATGCCGACGGCATCGCGCAGTTCTATGAGAACGCTGGTCCTTCCGATGAATATGCCGGATACTGGAACACCGCCGAGGATGCCTACGAGGCCAACTGGGCGGAGGCCATGGAGATTCTGAAGAAGTACTATACCTTCGACGAAGCGACCCAGCAGTTCACCAACTTCCCCTCCATCGAGTACCTCTACAACACCAACGACGGCCACAAGCTGATCGGCGAGTATCTGCAGAGCGTGCTGGCTGGTGTGGGCATCAACATGAACCTGACCAATCAGGAATGGGCGACCTTCCTGAACACCCGGAAGCAGGGCGACTACACCGTGGCCCGGAACGGCTGGCTGGCGGACTACAACGATCCCATCTCCTTCCTGGATATGTGGGTGTCCGGCTCCGGCAACAACGATTCCCAGTTCGGCAAGGGCGCCAACGCGGAAGCCAAGATCTACAGCATCGACCTGACGCCCTACGGCGTGGATCTGAAGGTGGAGAACGGCACCTGGGCCGAGACCTATGACGCCGCCATCGCCGCCATCAAGACCTGCACCGACAAGGATGCCCGGTACGGTATGATGCACGCCGCGGAAGACCTGCTGATGAGCACCGGCGCCATTACGCCCCTGTATTATTACACCGACATCTACATGATCAACAAGAACGTCAGCGGCTTCTTCGCCAACCCCCTGGGCTATAAGTATTTCATGTACTGCACTGTGGGTGAATAAACGAAACAATACCGAAAGATGGGCAGCCGGGGAGAAAACTCCCCGGCTGCTTTTTCTGATAGGGCTTTCTTCCTTTTTCACATTCTTCCTGATGTGACCTGCGGCATGACTGCGCGTACTCCATGAATCAGACGTTCGATCTGCGGAATCAAAAGGAGCTGTCCCACTAAGAAAAAGTGAGGCAGTCCCTTTTCTAAAAAACACACCCTAAACACCAGAGAGCTTAAAGGAATCGAGTATTTGCGGTATAATGTGGGTGATGAAACAAACACTAAACCTGCAGTCCAATTAAAGAGCGAATGAGAATGAATATTAGCAATGGATTCCTGCTGGAAACCTGGTTCTGTACTTTTTTGCTTTTTTGACAAAACAACGGAGTGGAAATCAGCACATAAAGGAAAAGATCGACCGAATCTGGTGCTCGAGAGACGTTGCACAGCAAAGGAAAAGATGGTATAATGCAACACGAAATCCGGACTCATCTTATATTCCGGATGGTGTTTCCTAGATTGGTTCCGTTTGTGTGCGTTTTCCCGCGGGGTACCGCGTGAAAAATATTTTTTACAGGAGGTTCTGGGGAAAATGAGAAGGTTACTTGCTGCTGTGACTGCGCTGGTGATGATTCTCGGCATGACGCCCGTGTTTGCCGAAGAATCCGCCTGGGACGGCGCCTACATGGAGGCTGATGAATTCAAGGCGTACATTAAGAACGACCTGGATGTGCTGGTTACCTCCATCGAAGATCAGCTGGAGGATGACACATATACGGCCGTGACCGCTGCGAAGGAAGCCGGGGACGCTGCCATTGACGCGGCCGGCACGGTGGCAGAGGTGATGGCTGCCTATGACGAGGCGTTTGCTGCCATAAGCAATACGATCCCGCTGGCTGAAGGTTTGTATTCCTTCCTGAAGGAAAGCAACGCCGAGCGTACCAATATCCTGGGCCTGTTGGAACAGTATGCCGTGCTGAACGGCATCACCGGCATCTCCTTGTTTGAGGACGGCGGCTATACGATGTACAATCCCCGTATTACCCTGGGCACCGAAAATTATATCGTAGGCTATGGCTTCGGCACCCTGGCGGAGGGAAACATCACCGCCGATATGGAATATGAGACAAACGAATCCTGGAAGCGCTACTTCCACACTTTCGAGGTCAGCGATCCCGGTACCCTGAACTATCTGAACGATCAGGGCGCTCAGGTGGGCGACCTGTACGATTACATTGGGGCCTCTTTCTATACCAATTTCATGAATGAGACCAAGGACGGATATGACTGGGTTCCCGAACTGGCAAAGGAAAAGCCCGTGGCTGTAGATGATGAAGACGGCGATGGCATGGCGAAAACCTGGCGCTTTGAGGTTCGCACCGGCGAGACCGACGGTCTGAAGTACAAGAGCGGTTCTGAGCTGGAGAGTCGTCTGGCTTTTGACAACCGGCCTGTGGCTCTGGAGGATTACGAGACCCCCTTCAAGCTTCTGCTGACCCAGGCGAACCAGCTGTACCGCGGTTCTGAGATGGCGAACAGCACCACTGGCGCCATCGCTGGCGCGAAGGAATACTATCAGGCAACCGAGAAGGGTTACAGCGAGGAAGCCTGGCAGAATGTGGGAATTCGTACCTATGTAGAGGATGGGAAGAACTACTTCGAGGTGACCTATACCGAGGAGACCACCCCTTTCTACGCCATGTATTACATCAACAGCTCTCTGTATGCGCCGATTCCTCAGGAGTTCATTGATCTGGTGACCGTACAGAACTATTTGGGCTTCAACAGCGATGCGACTGAGACCCCCCGCGACAATTCCCTGTCCCTGGCGCCTTGGTATGTGGAGCGTTATGATCAGGATCAGCAGATTGTATACGCGAAGAATCCGAACTATGTTTTTGCTGACACCAAGTATGCCATCCCCGGTGTGCATGTGAAGATTTTCCCCGCTGCTGCGGAAGACACCACTGCCGCTTTTAACGAGTTCCTGGCGGAGCACTTTGACTCTGCTGCTATTCCGCAGGAGTATTTGGACGAGTACCGCAATGACCCACGGACCCGCAGCACCACCGGTAGTTCCAACTTCAAGCTGAATGTCAACGCCACCGACGCCGAGACATGGGAATACCTGTTTGGTGAAGAGGGTGTTGTGACCAAGACCCCCAAGGCCGACTACTGGGACCTGAAGCCTGTGTTGGGCAATGAGCACTTCGTGAAGGCACTGAGCTATTCCATCGATCGTCTGTCCTTCGCTAATGCCCGTGGCAGCATCCCGTCCGTGGACTATCTGTCCTCCAACTACATGTCCGATCCGGAAAACGGTATCTCCTACGCAAGCACCGAGGCTCACAAGAAGGCAGTAGAGACCCTGCTGGACGATACAGATGGATATGGCTATAGCCTGGAGCTCGCCCGCGACTACTTCCGGGTGGCCCTGACCGAATTGGAGGCGCAAGGCGCCTACACCCCCGGCACGGCAGAGAATCCTACCATCATCGATCTTGAAATCGCCTGGATGTATCCCACCCACGAGGAGCGGTACCACAACGAGATCAAGAACTTCCTGGAGACTGCCTTCAACGATGAGAGCGTCTGCGGCGGCGCGTACAAGCTGAATGTCAGCTTCTGGGTCGGTAACGAATGGAGCGATGTGTACTACAATAAGCTGATGGTCGGCCAGTTTGACATCGGCTTCGGCTCTATCTCCGGGAACCCCCTGAACCCGCTGGATTTCGTTTCCGTACTGTCAAGCGACCAGAGCATCTCAAACAGCTTCACTCTGAATTGGGGCACCGACACCAATGATCCTGCCTCCTATCCGATCGTGTATCGCGGCGAGCGTTTCAGCTATGACGCGCTGTACAACGCTGCCAACACAAAGGCTATTGTGATGGCAGGCCAGAACAAGGCTACGCTGAACTTCGACTATGCCAATATTACGAAAAATGAAGACGGCAGCTACACCGGATCCTTCACTGTGAAAGTGACCCTGGCGGACATCACCACCTTCACGCCCACAGGCATCATGTGCTGCAACTATGAGCGGTATAATAACGGTGACGGTCAATACGATGAAACGCCCGTGACCTTCGAAACCGAAGTGAACGGCGATACGACCGTGGTTACCTTTACTGTGCCGGCTGAACTGGCAGCAGATTATGCCACCGGCAGCGGCACCTCCGAGAACCCGGCCGGCAGCACAGGCTTTGACCTGTACTACGATATGGTGTTTGACGGAAGTTCTTCCAATGGTTTGTACTACTCCGTGAAGGATGCCTTCGTTGTGGAGACGCCTGCAGCAGAGTAAGCAACTCTAGATTTTACCCGCAGCGATGGAGCCGGGAAACCACCGGCTCCATCGTTCGTTTGCGGAGCCCGGAAAGGAGTTTATCCCATGGGGAAGTATGTCCTCAAACGGATCTGCCTGGCCTTTGTTACTACCTTTATTATTCTTTCACTGACCTTTATTCTGATCAAGCTGCTTCCTTTTCAGCGGCCTATCGGCGGAGATGCACAGCAGATTGCTTATTTTGATAAGCAGTACAACCTGGGCTATGTATACCGGCTGGAACGCCCGGTAGATACTTATGGGGAACTGCTCTATAAATCGCCGGCGGATCACGGACGTTCCTTTTACTATTATCAGGTGCCTGTCATGGAGCAGTATGTAAACTGGCTCCGCAATATCGTTACGCGCTGGGACTGGGGATATTCCAAAACCTTCCAGCCCAATGTATCCGCTTCGGTGATCATCATGTCCCGGATCGGTTACTCCATTAAATTGAATATTATCTCGGTCATTTTCTCGGTGCCCATCGGCATCCTGCTGGGAATTTGGGCGGCACTGAAGAAAAATTCGGTGACGGACCATACCATTTCCACACTGGTCATGGTTTTCATCTCTATTCCGAGTTTCGTTTTAATATCCTTTGTTCTGAAAATATTCTGCTACAACCTGAACTGGCTGCCTTCCACCTGGCCGCCGGATACAGCGCCGCTGGCAGCCAGAATCCGAGGGTATGTGATTCCTGTTTTCTGTCTTTCATTCGGCTCCATCTGCGGCTACTGTCGCTTTACCCGGGCGGAGCTGTGCGAGGTAATGGAAAGCGATTACCTGCTGCTGGCCCGGACGAAGGGGCTGACCCGACGGCAGGCTATCATCCGCCATGCACTGAAAAACGCTATGGTCCCGATTTTCCCTTCCATTCTGGCTGAGTTCATCGGCATCCTGGGCGGATCCATGATCCTGGAATCCCTTTACGGCATTCCAGGCATCGGCAAGCTGTTCATCCTGTCCCTGAACTACAAGGATTATGATATTCTCTTTGTGGATATGACCATCTTTACCACCATCAGCTTGCTGGCCGGTGTCGTGCTGGATCTGAGCTACGGCTTTATCGACCCGAGAATCAGAATGGGGGCGAAAAAGTGATGGCAGACCGTGAAATTATGTTTCAGCAGGACGATTTTCAGGCTGCGCAGCAGGGCCGGATCATTACGGACACGAAGCTGGAAACGAAGCCGACCACCTTTTTGAAGGACGCCTTCCGCCGCTTCCGGAAAAACAAATCTTCCGTAGCGGCGGCCTTTATCCTGGCGGTGCTGATTCTGCTGGCGATCTTTGTGCCCTGGATTTCTCCGCATAATATTGATAACGTGCATTCCCCCGAAAAATTTCTGGCGCCGAAGCTGTTTGAAGCCGGCACCGGATTCTGGGACGGAACCCGCTCCGCTAAACATGTGCTGTATGATCCCATCAATGAGATCCCTGCGTTGTCGGACAAAAACAGTGTG
Source organism: uncultured Oscillospiraceae bacterium (assembly GCA_964565635.1). Lineage (GTDB taxonomy): Bacteria > Bacillota > Clostridia > Christensenellales > Aristaeellaceae > Aristaeella. The sequence goes on along the minus strand of CAZMFY010000006.1, from coordinate 13,927 downwards.
GCTTCGATCCGCCAGTCTCTGGTTTCCCTGACGGTGGAGGAGGAGCCGACCCTGATTGACGTGGCCAGTCCCTACGGGGTGGGCGGTGTGATCGTCGTGTCTACCGACACCATGCTGGAGGGCCGGGATGTTTACATGATTTCCAAGCCGGTTTCCTTTACCAACAAGGGTGGATATCAGCTGGAAATCGTCTTTGACGACGAGGACGGCGTGGCGGATTCGAAGCTAGGAGAATATCGGGTTTACCTGAAAACGGGCGAACGGGAAGCGGACCGGATGATGATCCGGGACTTTTCCACCGATTACAGTCCCATCAGCTTCGATATCAGCGGCGCTATGAAGGAGGCGGGGATTTCCTCCGCTTCCGGCCAGGTGGTGATTGAGGTCCGGTCCACGGCGGACGCGCTCCGGTACGTGCTGCTGAAGAGCGTGACCCTTTCCGGCGGCGCCCGGGCGAAAAACACGGAGGTGCTGGAAGAGGTTTCCTTTGACAACGCCACGGCCATGATCAACGTATCCGATACGGGGAGCATGGCGTACTGGGCCTGCTCCGGCAGAAAAGGAATTCATAATTCCGAGGTATATTACTGCGATTACGTGATTGATACCTACATGCTGGTTTACGGGGACGCGGATCTGGTCGCCTATTCCGCCACGGAACTGTACGGCTGGGTTGATAAGGGCTGGTGCACCTATGATTACACGGTTGGGCCGGAATCCTTTGTGAAACTGTCGGACGAATGCCCCATTGATTCCGTGGAGAGCCAGACCGTGCTGAAGGTGAACAAGAAGCTGTCCAGCATTAACGGGCGGGGCTGGAACTATCATAAAATGGGGTATAAGGAGATGCCCCGCTTTATCATGGGCACGGACTCCTCCGGATTTGATCTGTTCAAGCGCGCTTTTGCCGGCCTTCGCACCTCTCTGCTGCTAGGCCTGTTTACGGCCGCCTTCTGCTTCGTTTTCGGACTGATCTGGGGATCGGTTTCCGGATACTTCGGCGGCAACGTGGACCTGCTGATGGAGCGGTTCTGCGAAATCCTGAGCGGGGTTCCCTGGATCGTCATTATGACGCTGTGCATCCTGCATCTGGGCAACAATATCGGAACCTTCTTCCTGGCTCTGTGCATGACCGACTGGATGGGAACGGCAGCCCGCACGAGAACGCAGTTTTACCGCTTCAAGGGAAGAGAGTACGTTCTGGCGTCCCGGACCCTGGGTGCCTCCGATGCCCGGCTGATCTTCAAGCATATTCTGCCCAACTCCATGGGTACGATTATTACCTCCAGCGTGCTGATGATTCCCAGCGTCATCTATTCCGAAGCCACCCTGGCCTATCTGAACCTGGGGCTACAGGGTGTTCATTCTTTCGGCGTTATGATGGCCGGAAACCAGCAGTATCTGAGCATCTATCCCAATCTGGTCATTTTCCCGGCCGTGGTCATGGCCCTGATGATGATCTCCTTCAACCTGTTCGGCAATGGGCTGCGGGATGCGTTTAACCCCTCTCTGAAAGGAAGTGAGTGAGATGGCGGAGAATAAGGTGCTGTCTGTTCGGAACCTGGTTGTCAACTTCAAAACAGACAACGGTATTCTTCAGGCCGTCCGCGATGTTTCCTTCGACCTGGTGGAGGGGGAAACCCTGTGCATCGTGGGGGAATCCGGCTCCGGCAAGTCCGTGACCTCCAAGGCCATCATGGGCATCCTGGCGAACAACGCCATCATTGAGAACGGAAGCATTCTGTATCGGGGAGAAAACCTGCTGGAAATCTCCGAGGATGAGTTCTATAAGATCCGCGGGCATCGGATCGGCATGATTTTCCAGGATCCGCTGTCCTCCCTGAATCCGATCGTAAAAATCGGCAAGCAGATCACGGAAGCCATGCTGATCAACTCGGATAAGCTGAAGACCATGTACAACGATCTGATCAGCGACGATCTGATCCGCTATAAAAACACGCTGGCCAAAATGAATATCGCCATTTCCACGGAGCGCAAAAAGCTGGAAGCGCTGACGGCGGAAATCAAGGACAGGGAAGGCCGGACCCGGGAACAGAAGGCGGAGGACAAAGCGCTTCTGCGGAAAAGAGAAGCCGAGTTCCGGATCTTTGAGCGGGAAACCAGGCAGAAGTACAAAGCAGAGGCTCAGCAGTACAAGGCCACCCTGGCGGAGACGGAGAAGCGGGCGAAGAAGCAGGTGGCGGAATACAGGGAAAAGGTGACCGCCGAATATAAAGCCAGAGAAAAGGAACTGAAAAGAAAGCTGGCCGCCGCCTCCGGCGCGGAAAAGGAAGCGGTCCGGCGGGAAATGGAGGAAGCAAAGGAAGCCTTTGACGGAAAGCTGTCCATCACCAAGGCCGAGGCGAAACGGAAAGCCCTGAAGATTATGGAGGAGGTCGGCATTCCGGATCCGGAACGGAGATACAATCAGTATCCCTTTGAGTTTTCCGGCGGCATGCGCCAGCGCATCGTAATTGCCATCGCCCTGACGGCCTCCCCCGAGATTCTGATCTGCGATGAACCCACCACCGCTCTGGACGTGACCATTCAGGCGCAGATCCTGGAGCTGATCAACCGGATCAAGGCCGAGCGGAAGCTCTCCTGCATTTTCATTACCCATGACCTGGGCGTGGTGGCCAACATGGCGGACCGGGTTGCGGTAATGTATGCGGGAAAGATCGTGGAATACGGCAAGACGGAAGAAATCTTCTTTGACCCACGGCATCCCTATACCTGGGCGCTGCTGTCCAGCATTCCGGATGTGGACAGCAAGGAAAAGCTGGAATCGATTCCCGGCGCGCCGCCGAATATGATTGTGCCTCCGAAGGGAGACGCCTTTGCCGCGCGGAACCGGTATGCCCTGAATATCGATTTCCGGGAACAGCCGCCCTTCTTCAAGATTTCAGAAACCCATAGTGCGGCTACATGGCTTGAAGACCCGCGTGCTCCGAAAATGGAGATGCCGAAGATCGTTTCAGAACGGATCCGGAACTCACTGGAGGATCAGAACACATGAGCGAAACAACAGTACACGCCTCCGAAACGGCTGTATCGAATTCGGCCGGGCATGCGGAGAACCGGGATACAATGCGCATGGGACAGGAGGAGTTCAATGCCTATTACAGGCTGAACCCGAAAGTCAAGCAGAAGCCGGAGCTGCGGGAACAGGATATTCTGCTGTCCGTACGGCATCTGAAGCAGCATTTCACCATGGGCAAAGGCGCGCAGAAGCAGCGGCTGAAGGCCGTATCGAATGTGTCCTTCGACCTGAAGGAAGGGGAATGCCTGGGCATTGTGGGGGAATCCGGATGCGGAAAGACCACCACCGGGCGGTGCATTATCCGGCTGTATGATATCACCTCCGGCTCCATTTATTACCGGGGCGTCCGCATCAGCGCCGGAGAACGCTGGAACCGGAAGGAGATTAAGTGGACCCGCATCCGCGGGAAAGAAGAGATTGAACGGATCAAAGCGGGAGAGACAACCGGGGAGACCGCCGAACAGGTGGAAAAGAGAATCAGCGACGTGACCGGCACGCAAAAAAGGAAAATCGCCCAGATCCGCTACGACAACAAAAATGTCAGCCGCAGGCTGCTGAACGAAATCCAGATGATCTTTCAGGATCCGGTGGATTCGCTGGATCCTCGCATGACCGTGGAGGATATCATTCAGGAAGGACTGCGGATTCAGGGATTCCATAACCGGGAGGAGAACCATCGGAAGGTGGTGGAGATGCTGAACCGGGTAGGCCTGGTGGAGGAGCATGCCTCCCGCTATCCCCACGAATTCTCCGGCGGGCAGAAGCAGCGCATCGGTATTGCCCGGGCGCTGATCATGAACCCGAAGCTGTTGATCTGCGACGAGCCCATTTCCGCGCTGGACGTTTCCATCCGGGCACAGATCATTAACCTGCTGAACGATCTGAAGCGGGATCTGAACCTGTCCATCATCTTTATCGCTCACGATTTGTCCGTGGTCAAGTACTTCTGCGATTCTATCGTGGTGATGTACTTTGGCAAGGTGGTGGAAAAGGCGCCCAGTGACGAGCTGTTCGCGCATCCGGTGCACCCCTATACCCGGGCACTGCTGTCCGCAATCCCGAAGCCCAACCCCAGGACGGAAAAGGCCCGGAAGCGGATCGTTTATAATCCGGCGGAAGTCCACGATTACGACCACGGAGACACCCCCTCCCTGCAGGAGATCGCCCCAAATCATTTTGTTTACTGCAACGAAAAGGAAAGGCAGCAGTATCTGCGGGAATTAAACGGAGGCGCTGAATAAGGTGTCCGTATGGAAAAGACTGTTTTGCCATAAACCGTGGAGGTATGCTGTATCCGGGGTTCTTGGCGCGATGGTTGTCCTTCTGATCCTCAGAGGGGACTATGGCCGCCGGACGGCCTGGGCGGACGGGCTTACAACCGGCGGAGCCGTCCTGGTTCTGATGGGACTGTTGGGGTTCGTATACTACCATGGTGCCTTTGATACCTTCGGGTATGCGTTCTCTACCTTTCAGGATCGGCGATGGAAGGATCTGACCGTCTATCGCGACGCAAAGCAGGAGAAACGCGTCAAAGGCGGATGGACCTTTATGCCTCCGATCACGGTGGGCGTCGTCCTGCTGCTGGCGGGGATCCTTCTCTGGATCAAGGGATAAGAGGCAACGGACCGACGGATGAAGATGAAAGAGGGAAGCGATGAGGCTTCCCTCTTTCATTTCGGGCCGCTTTCCCGCAGAACCATCCGGCTGCCCTGCCGGGCTGCTTTACGGCGCCGCGGTGTCGTTTCCCGGTCCGGGGCCGAACCACCGGGCGGATCTGCAGGGGAACCGGAGGAAGCCTGCCGCCCAGACGGGGTTTGCACAACGATAAATAATCGATTTTCGAAGATTCGCTTGCGCAGGGAACGGGAATTGTTTTTTTGCTGTTTTTTCCATGGGATAAATCTGATCAAGGCCGAAAAATAAAGGAGCCGGAGGGGCTGGGCTGTTTGCAAAAAGGAAAGGAATATGATAAAATCCGTATACACGGTGTCGACTGAAGGAGGGCGGACCTCACCGGGAAACGGGAGGGTAGCCTTGAGGTGATGGTTTTTTTTATTTTGTCCGCAAAAGCATTGAAAACCCGGGAAAGCTATGATAGTATAGTGGAGCTGTCCATTTTGAACGGTGCTTTTTCGGATCGGAGATGAATGGAATACATACCTCGTATTATACGGGTATGACCCGCGTAATAAATAATCATTTTCCAAAGGAGGAAACCCCATGAAGAAGATCGTTGCGATTCTTCTGGCTGCGATGATGCTGCTGTCCGTGACGGCCGCTTTCGCAGAGAACGCGAATGAGCATGTTCTGATTTACGGTACCTCTACCGAAATCAACGGCGACTTCGCTCCCGGCGCCTGGTGGACCAACAATGCCACCGACAAGATGCTCCGTGACTTCACAAACGACTACAGCACGGTTGTGACCGATCAGGGCGGCGCTGACATCATCAACCCCACCGTCTGCGACGGCATCGAGGGCGTGATGAATGAAGACGGCACCAAGACCTACACTGTGAAGATCAAGGATGGCCTGGTTTTCAACAACGGGGATCCGATTACCGTGAAGGATTTTGTTTGGACCACCGCTTTCGGATGCTCTGCCGTGGCTGGCGAAGTCGGCGCGAAGCTGACCAGCTATCTGACGGTTGTGGGCGGCCAGGATTACTTTGATGGCAAGGCGGAAACCATCTCCGGTCTGCGCATCCTGGATGACAATACCATCTCTGTGAGCGTCGTGGCGGATAAGGTTCCCTACTATTTCGATATCGTTTACGCCGGATTCGGCGCCTACAGCATGAAGTACTGGCTGGGCGAAGCCGTGGATATCAAGGATGACGGCAACGGCGTGTATTTCGAAGGCCTGACCAAGGAAAACATCGAGAAGCAGCTGGAGTACGCCCGCTTCAACGCGGGTGAGGACCGCGTGAGCGCCGGCCCCTACAACCTGGTTGAGTTCGATCAGGCTTCCAAGCAGGCGACCCTCGTGATCAACCCCAACTATGCCGGCAACTTCGAAGGACAGAAGCCCTCTGTTCCGAAGATCGTCATCACCAAGGCCGAGGATGCCACCTGGGCCGACGCGCTGAAGACCGGCGCCTTCAACTTCTATGACACCATGACCGATGGTGCCCAGATCAACCAGGCGATGGACATCATTGAAGACGAAGAAAACAAGGCCGCCCTGGGCTATGGCTACAAGTTCACTCAGTTTGACCGTCCCGGCTACGGCAAGCTGATGTTCCAGTGCGACTTTGGTCCCACCCAGTTCCCCGCTGTCCGTCATGCGATCGCGCATCTGCTGGATCGGAACGAGTTTGCCAACACGTTCTGCGCTGGCTGGGGCGGCGTTGTAAACGGCCCCTACGGTACAGCCATGTGGATGTACAAGGAAGCCGAAGAGTGGCTGGATGAGAACCTGGACAATTATGCCTACAACCCCGAAAAGGCGGTTGAGCTGCTGGTTGCCGACGGCTGGGTTTACGCGGAAGACGGCTCCGACTATGTTGAGGGCGTCCGCTACAAGAAAGTGACCGATGAAGAAGCCGGCACCTATCAGCATGTTGTTACCCTGGCTGACGGTACCAAGCTGATGGGCCTGATCATTGAGTGGTCTTCCTCCGAGGGCAACTCCGTGTCTGACCTGCTCAGCGTTATGCTGGCCAACGGCGAGCAGACTGCTGCTGCCGGTGTCAAGATCAACCAGAACGTGATGAGCTTTGCGGAACTGCTGAACTATATGTACCGCGACGCGACCCAGGGCGACAAGTACGGTGTGCCCACCTACTGCATGTACAACCTGGCCAGCAACTTCACGCCTGAATACGACCAGAGCTACAGCTTCACGCTGGATCCCAAGATGGTTGCTGACGGCTACAACAGCAACTACATCTTTGATGAAGAGCTGGATAAGCTGTCCATGGACATGGTGTACGGCGTAGAAGCCGGCGACGATGCGACCTATCTGGAAATCTGGAAGCAGTTCATCCAGCGCTGGAACGCTGATCTGCCCGAAGTTCCGTTGTATTCCAACATCTACATCTCCGTCTATCCGGATTGGCTGGAAAATTACACGCAGGATTCCTACTGGGATTTCAACCAGGCCATCCTGTATGCCAACATCGCGGAATAATCCGGATTCGAAACGGATGAAGGGATAACCTGTGGGGCGGACAACCCGTTGTCCGCCCCTATCTCGTTATCTCGGTTGCTTTTCGGACAACGACAAGAGCTTTTGTCTGTCACGGAGAGCTCCTGTCATTGCCCGGAAAGAAATAGGAATAAGGGGGAAACCGAATGGGCAAGTATATCCTCAAGCGGTGCGGATACATCGTGGTGGTCTTTATGATCCTGTCTTTAATGATGTATGCGCTGTACAATCTGATTCCGACAGACCCGGCCCGCCAGGAGCTGGAGCCACAGCGGAAGAGCCTCAAGGCGGATGAGTATCAGACGCTCTACCAGCAGCTGCGCAAGGAAATGGGACTGGATGACCCGCTGCTGGTGCGCTATCTGAGATGGATGGGACTGTGGAAGGATACGGACGGTACCTTTAACGGGGTGCTGGAAGGAAACTTCGGATACAGCAACCTCTACAAACGGAACGTGGTGGAGGTCATCAAGGATCCGATGGGGAATACCATCTTCATCAACATTTTCTCCACCATCGCCGCATTGGGGATTACGATCCCGCTGGGAATCTATTGTGCTGTCCATAAGGGGAAACGCTTTGACAGCGCGACCCAGGTGGTGACCATGCTGGGATATTCCATCCCGATCTATATCATTGCTCTGGTGTTCATGTTCCTGCTTTGCGTGAACTGGCGGGTATTCCCCATCATGGGAACGAAAACTCCCGGTATGGAATACACCAGCAAATGGCAGGAATTTGTAGACATGCTTTATCATATCGCCCTGCCGGTGATCGTCATGACTTTCGGCTCCCTGGGCGGCATGACTCGGTACGTGCGATCCTCCATGATCGATGCCCTGAGTATGGATTATATCCGGACGGCCCGGGCCAAGGGCTTGAAGGAAAAGATTGTTATCTACTCTCATGCCTGGCGGAATGCGCTGCTGCCCGTTATCACCAGTATTCTGGGATGGTTCTTATCTATCTTCTCCGGATCGGTGATTATCGAGAACACCTTCTCCCTGAACGGTATGGGCAGGCTGTATTGGCAGGGGCTGAATAATCTGGACTTTGAGTTGGTGCTGGCCATCCAGATGTTCTATTCCATCGTTTCCCTGGTCGGGTCGCTGCTGATCGATATTAGCTATGGTCTGGTGGATCCGCGTGTACGAGTGGACAAGTAAGGAGGAAGATTACATATGACGAAAAAGAGTAAAAAGGACTTCTTCCTTGTCCGTTGGTTCAAGCGCATGTTCCTGGGACATGATCAGGAGGTTCGTGACATTCTGAAGGAGGAACAGGTGCAGACGCCGTTCCGGACGATGGCGAAGGCATTCCTCGCGAGAAGGACGGTCCGAGTGGGGCTGGCCGGATTTATTCTGATTTTTCTTTTCGTGCTGATCGGGCCCCGCTTCTGGGTGCTTGATCTGTCCGAACAGGATTCCACGCTTGTTAATCTTCCCCCGTCCAACAATATGATGAGCGTGCCCGGTGAGATGAAGGGCAAGGTGGCTGATATCGCAGCGGGCCGGACCTACGGCGTAGGGCTGGATACGGATGGCCATTTGCATACCTGGGGATATACCAAAATTACCGATAAGATCGATATCGCCAACATTCCGGATGAGGTTCGCGCGGCGGATCTGAAGATGTTCGCGGCCGGCGACGACCATGTGGTCGCCCTGGGAGAGGACGGACAGCTGTATGTATGGGGCAATACCCGTTTGCAGCAGGGCCAGTTCTCCAACGATATGAAGAAAGCCATGAAGGAAGGCGGGGAAGCCTGGGATATTATTCAGCTGGAGGCCAGCAACCAGTTCTCCGCGGCACTTTCCTCCGACGGCACCCTTTATCTCTGGGGTAATACCAATGTGGCAGACATCAAGCTGCGGAAGCAGTACCAGGGGAATATCGCCAAGGTGGCCCTGACCTCCAATGAATATATCTGCCTGATGAAGGATGGAACCGTGGCCTATACCGGCTACAAGGACAAGGGAAGTGCCTTTGCCGCAATTCCCGAAAGTCTGAGCGGAAAAAAAGTGGTGGACATTGCCTCCACCAGCTCTAGCGTCGCGGCGGTAACTGAGGACGGTCAGGTGGTCGTCTGGGGTAATGACAAGAGCGGCGAGAAGAAGGTGCCGGAGATGACGGCACCCGTGAAGAAGCTGTATGGCGGGCGGTTCCACTATGTAGCCTGGCTGGAGAACGGGGACGTGGTAGCCTGGGGGTCCAATAAATATCATCAGTCGGAAGTACCGGCCAGTATCCAGCATGGCGCGGAGATCCGGGAAATTTATACCGGAAACTTTCAGAATTATGCGGTGCTGGAAGACGGAAATGTGGTTACCTGGGGTCTGCGGGGATTCCTGCTGGGCACGGATGACCTGGGACGGGATCTCCTGACCCGAATCGTGAACGGCGGACGGGTGACGATGACGGTCGGCGCGATTTCCGTCATTATCGCCACCATCATTGGCGTGCTGCTTGGGGGGTTGGCGGGTTACTTCGGCGGACACGTGGATATCATCATCATGCGTATCGCGGAAATCGTGGGCGGCCTGCCTTTCATCCCCTTTGCCATGATTCTGTCGGCGGTGATCGGGTCTCGACTCGACCCAACGCAGAAAATGTATCTGATCATGGTAGTGTTGGGCGTGCTTAGCTGGACCGGAACCTGCCGGCTGGTTCGCGCCCAGATCCTGGCCCAGCGGGAAATGGACTATGTCATGGCTGCCAAGGCCATGGGGATCAAGGAAGTGACCATCGTTTTCCGGCACATTCTGCCGAATGTGATCTCCCTGCTGCTGGTCTCCATGACCCTGGACTTCGCCACCTGCATGCTGACGGAATCCAGTCTGAGCTATCTGGGATTCGGGATTCCGCTTCCCACGCCAACCTGGGGCAATCTGCTGAATGGTGCGAACAACTCTATTGTAATTCAGCAATACTGGTGGAGATGGGTATTCCCCGCGGCCATCTTCGGCGTCTGTACCATATGCATCAACATGATCGGCGACGGGCTTCGGGACGCGGTCGATCCCAAGAGCCAGGAACGATAAGGAGGTGGAGCAGACATGGCATTGCTTGAACTGAATCATCTGCATACCTTCTTCACCACCAAACGGGGTATCGTGAAGGCGGTCAATGATGTCAGCTATTCCGTGGAACCCGGAAAAACCCTCGGCGTCGTCGGGGAAAGCGGAAGCGGTAAATCCGTATCCGCCATGAGCATTCTGAAGTTGCTGGACGGAAACGGATATATTGATTCCGGTACCATCCTTTTCGATGGAAATGATCTGTCCAAGTTTTCCAAACATGAGATGGAGCGGATCCGGGGAAACGAGATCTCCGTGATTTTTCAGGAGCCAATGACCAGCCTGAATCCGGTTTTTACAGTGGAGCATCAGGTTGCGGAGCCCTTCATCATTCATCAGGGAATGACCAAGAAACAGGCTGCGGTGAAGGTGATCGAGATGCTGAAGGACGTCAAGATACCGAATCCGGAAACCGTGGCGAAGCAGTATCCACATCAGCTGTCCGGCGGAATGCGCCAACGGGTCATGATCGCCATGGCTCTGGCCTGCCAGCCCAAGCTGCTGATCGCGGACGAACCTACTACCGCTCTGGACGTTACGATTCAGGCTCAGATCCTAAAGCTGATGAACGATCTGAAACGGGAGCATGGGACCTCCATTCTCTTCATTACCCACGATCTGGGTGTCATTGCCCAGATGGCGGATGATGTGGCGGTGATGTATTGCGGACAGGTTGTGGAGAAAGCGCCTGCTAAAACGATTTTTACCGTTTCCGAGTATTCCCATCCGTACACGGAAGGATTGATGGTTTCCATTCCCCGTCTGGATACGCCAACCAACGAAAGGCTGGATGCGATTCCCGGAGCGGTTCCCCATCCTCTGGATCTGCCGAAGGGCTGTAAGTTTGGTCCTCGCTGCAAGTACTGCACGAAGAAGTGCGAGGAGGAGGAACCTGATCTGGTCGAGGTTGTTCCCGGACAGCAGGTCCGCTGCTTCTATCCCAGAAAGGAGGAGCGTCATGCCAACCTTAAAAAGTGAAAAAAAACCGCTTCTGCGGATCAGCAACCTGAAACAATACTTTCCGCTGAAGACGAAAGGCCTTTACGTGAAGGCCAATGATGGCATTACGCTCGATATCTATGAAGGGGAAACCCTGGGTCTGGTAGGGGAGAGCGGATGCGGCAAGAGCACCTTTGGGCGGACACTGCTGCAACTGTATCGTCAGACAGACGGGCGGACTATGTATTACGGCCGTACACTGGATGACATTGCGCCGAAATACATGGGGAAAACCTATCAGAACCTGGAGAAGCTGAAAAAACAGCTGAAGGAATTCGAGGAAAAACGCGATGCCCTGCAACGCGAAGTGGACGGCATGCAGGACGGCAAGGAGAAATATGCCAAGCTGAATGATCTGGAAGCCGCGAAGAAAAAGGCAAATGACGCATTCCTGGACATGGCCAACCTGGTGGGCGGATTCATGACGCTGAAGAATCCGAAGCCGGTCAGTGAAATGTACGGAAAGTTGTATGAGCTGGCGAGACAGCAGCATGCTATAGAGGAGAAGCTGGCGGATCAGGAGCTGGATCTTGCGGATGCGGATTTCGCGTTGAAAAAGGCGCAGGAAGCCGGGAAAAAAACAGCTTCCTACGAGAAAAAGGTGAAGCAGCTTCGGGATAAATTCAACGAGGGAAGAAGAGAGCTGGAGAACATAAAGGAAAAACTGGTACAGAAACGGGCGGAAATCCGGAAGGAAGCGGAAAAGTATCAGGACAATGCCGAGTTCCAATACGCCGAGCAATTCCGGGACCAGGGCGTGGATCTGGCCAGGCTGACCTATAACGAGATCCGGGAGCTGCGGAGCGATCTGCAAATGATCTTCCAGGATCCCTACTCCTCCCTGAATCCCCGGTTGACCGTGGGTCAGATTATTTCCGAAGGCATGATCGCCCATAAGCAGTTTAAGAAGGATGATGAGCGGCTGCAGGAGGAGATCCTGAAGGTTATGGACGATGCGGGACTGGCGGCTTATTTTGTGCACCGGTATCCCCATCAGTTCTCCGGCGGACAGCGGCAGCGCATTGGTATTGCCCGATCCCTTGCCGTCAGACCGAAGTTCGTTGTGTGCGATGAGGCGGTTTCTGCTTTGGATGTGTCTATCCAGAGTCAGATCATCAATCTGCTGCAGGATCTGAAAGAACAGCAGAATCTGACCTATCTGTTCATCACTCACGATCTGTCCGTGGTGAAGTATATTTCCGACAGGATCGGTGTGATGTATCTTGGAAATATGGTGGAGCTGGCGGACAGCCAGGAGCTTTTCGATTCTCCCAGGCATCCTTATACGGAAGCGCTGATGAATGCCATTCCGACGACGGACATTGACAGCAACCGGAAGATTGAGGTGCTGGAGGGAGACATCCCCAGCCCGGTTCATCCTCCGAAAGGGTGCAAATTCCATACGCGCTGCAAATACTGCACGGAGATTTGTGAGCACATGGAGCCACAGTGGGTGGAATGCGCGCCGAATCACTTCGTGGCCTGCCATCATATGCTGCAGGCGGAAGGGACGGTTTCCTGATGCTGTTTCAGCGGAAATATGACCGAATGAGGGAATTTCAGAAGGAGCAGCTGGGAGACGCGGAGAGAGCCCTGGAGGATGAGAACTTCGCTGATAAGCTGGAGAAAAACGACACTTTGGCACTGATCCTGTCCGCGCTGATTGTAATCCTTCCCGCCGCACTGCTGTTTCTGTTGATCATTTCAGCGGTGGGATATTTCCTGATCGCAACCTGAAACGGAAAGTGATATACGATCCAATCGCATAAAAAATCCCCCGGAGCAAACCGTATCAGTCGGTTCTCCGGGGGATTTTTCAACAGGATTCGATTCAGTTCTATGGGGGCTCAGAATTTGCGCCTGCCCGAAGGGACACAGGATCCCGGATCTATAACGGCGGCGCCCAAATCCCCCGGCGGTCATCCTCTTCAGGACGGAGAGAATGCCGCCGGTCACGATGAACTCATAAATGCCATCGTAACGCCCGCCTTATTTCAGAATATATGCCATGGTCAGATCATAGGTATTGCGGAGCCCGTCCACATGGGTGCGCTCATAACCGTGGCTGTTGGAGGTGCCGGGGCCGATGCAGGCATGACGCACATCATGCCCGGCGACGATGGATGTATCCCCGTCGGAACCGTAGTGAGGCGTGAACACGTCCATCACAAAATCAATGCCGGCCCGCTTCGCGGTTTCCCGAAGCTCCGCGGTCATGCCGCTGTGATAGGGGAAACGGCTGTCCTTGGCGAAGATGGAGACTTTGTGCTCCTCAGAATTCTGATCCGGACCGGTAGGCGCGATATCCAGACAGAGGATATCCTTTACGCCTTCCGGCAGCCAGGCGGTGCCGTGGCCGATCTCCTCATAGCAGGCAAAATAAGCCAGCACCTTCCGCCGCAGGGGCAACTGATGCTCCCGAATCATGCGCATGGCGGTCAGCAGCACGGCCACGCAGGCCTTGTCGTCCACAAAGCGGCTTTTCACGTAGCCTCCGCTCAGGGTGAAGCGGGGCTCCAGGGCGATATAATCCCCGGTTTCAATGCCCAGCGCCCGGGTGTCCGCGGCGGATTTCACCGGCATGTCCAGCACCACGCAGACGTTTGTCCGGAAATCTCCCGGCGTGCTCCGCAGCTCTTCCTCCGTCACATGAATGGAATTC